>JBAZFL010000094.1:0-6937 GCA_041653455.1 Clostridia bacterium | reverse complement strand
CAGAATATCTTTCTAAAAAGATGAAAATTCAGACGGATAAAACACCAAAATTGCTTTCGTCAGGCGTTTTCGCATGGGTATTTTTAGGGTTAAGCATTGCACTTATGCTTTTATTCAAGAAAGCAATGAAGGTGGACCTTCCCATAATCCCGATATGGATCGCTGTCGGTTTCCTTGTAACATTGAGGTATAAGCCTTATGTATTCCATAACTTGATATGTCCATTTGGTACCTTGCAGAGCATATTCGGAAAAAAGCCGTTATTTTCTAAAAAGGTAGATAAAGAAACCTGTATAGGATGCAGATTGTGCGAAAAAGCCTGTCCTTCAGATGCGATAAAAGTATCTTCTGAAACAAAAAAAGCAACTATTACAGCAAATCTTTGCCATCAGTGTACTAAATGTAAGGAAGTGTGTCCGAAAGGTTCAATTTTATATAACAGGCTTAAGTAATTACTATCATTAAGTGCCTATGCTGGAATGATGAAGCATTAGTACATATAAAGCTCTTAACTAGAATATAATAGTGTTATAAACATCAGGAGGTTAGAAATGATAGAACAGGTATTTAAATTATTTACTGGTGACACCAAAGCAATCGAGAAAGTCATATTTGATGAAAATCTGCATTACATACATCTGGTTTTTACTAAGAATGATGGTCTGCCAGAGCACTATTCCAATTCCAATGTCTACATGACTGTTATTAGAGGTAATCTTACTATAGGATTAGGTGACCAGCAGGTCAAAGTATATGAAAAGGGAACATTGCTTAAGATACCAAAAGGTACATTAATGAATGTGATGAATAATCATCATGAAACTCTTGAGATTATTATTGTAAAAGCTCCGTCACCAGATAAGCAGATAGTATAAAACCCCTTTTTATAGTTGTATGATTACGCAAAATAAGGCATAATCATATTAAATTAAATAAAGGCGGAAAATATGTCACTAACATCAAAAGAAAGAATAATGAGAATTTTTGAAAACAAGCAGGTCGACAGGCCTGCTATCAAACTATGGGGAGCCTGGAAATACCAGGAGGGTGATGAGTTATTACATCCTTCATATGAGCCAATTGCCAGAAAAGCTAGCGAGATTACTGACCTGTTTATTTATGCTAATACCCCATATAATATGTATTGCGGAAAGAATGACTCTATCAGCAGTGAGTTTGTTGAAATAGGTGATCCCTTATGGAAACAGAGACATGTGATTTTCCATACACCTATGGGTGATCTTAGGCATGTACAGATGATATCGAAAGTGGGAGAGCCTGGGTATACGGTTGAGTATCCAGTTAAAGAACCAGATGATTTAAAAAAAATACTATCTATGCCTTATGCTCCATATGATTATTCAGATAATATACAAATAAAACAGGATATTTTAAAAGACAGAGGAGTTGTAATGCTCACAATTGACCATATAGGGTACTCCTTGCAACGCTTGACCGGTTCTGAGAATCTCGCACTATTCAGCTTTGACTGCAGGGATCTGGTTCTTGAGGTGCTTGATACTTTTGCCAAAAGATTATATGAGCATGTGAGAACCGCAATTGATAATGACGTAAAAGTCCCATTTTCCTGGGTTGGACCTGAACTGTTAACACCACCATTAATGACTGACCATGATTTTGACGAATTCTGCTTCAATTATGATAAGCCGATTTGTGATATGGTGCATAATGCAGGCAGTTATGTATGGATGCATTGTCATGGCAAAGTCAGGAAGCTTTTAGAAAGATACATAAAAATGGGTATAGATATATTAAATCCTTTGGAACCTCCCAAAAACGGTGATGTTGATATGGCTGAAGTAGCAAAAACATTTAAAGGACGTATAGGGTTAGAGGGTAATATAGAAATGCAGGACATCTTGTTGGAAGATACGGATATTTTGAGAGAATCAATAAGGAGCTGCGTTGAAGCTGGGAAGGAAAGCGGAAGATTCATATTGTGTCCTTCATCAGGTTTTATGGAGTACCCAAAACCTACACAGCACTATATTAATAATCTGATGACTTATCTTGATTACGGATATGAATGCGTGAATAAAGCAAGGTATTAATTGTATATTATTGACAACATTATACTTAATGGTATGATAACTATTAGTCACAAAAAATGCATTTGAAGGATGAAAGAATGGGCAACGGATCAACTATGTCAGACAGGCTTGAAGCCTTATTGTCAGCAAAAAGAGTTCAGACCGAAATGAAGATAGCTAAATATGGAAGAACACTGGATCTAGACGACAGGGGCAACCTGATTGCACCAGATGATTTTATTTTTACTCCAGTTTCAAACCATATCAGCAACGGTTTCTTCGGTCCTTATGCCTGCGGTATGAATTACAGGAAGCTTTTACATGAGCATCCTGTTACAGTTGACCCAAATGCAGGTCTTTTAGGCAGCTGGATGGTAATGCTTATTGATTATAAGAAGCCATTGTGGAATCCGGATATTTGTTTCGAACATTTACATAAAGAACAGAAAATGTATGATATTGTGCATGGGATTGGTGGAGTGCAACACTTTCTTGCAGATTATTCACTTGGACTGCAATTAGGTTTTAATGGAATAAAGGAAAAAATAGCTTTTTATGGGAAAGACTGTGACTCTTCAAAAAAAGAATTTTATCAGGGTTTAAATGAATGCATTGAAGGAATATATGATTATATAACCAGACATATAAAAAAAGCACGTGAACTGGCAAAAGAAACGGATAACAAGTACATTTCAGATAACCTAAACAAACTTGCTGCAATGAATGAGGAACTTCTGAAAAGGCCTGCAGAAACATTCCATGAAGCAGTCCAGTGGATGACATGGTTCCTGATAACAGGAGATATGTATAACGGAGGAGCAAGCGCAGTTGGGGATATAGACAGAATACTTAAGCCATATTACGAAAATGACCTGAAAAAAGGGATTCTAACAGACGAACAGGCAATATTCTATATATGTAACTTTCTCATAATTGACAATGCTTACTGCCAGATTGGCGGATGTGATGAATTTGGAAATGATAATACAAATAAATTATCTCATCTAGTATTGGAAGCTGTACACAGAATGAAAATACCTGCAAGCGTATGCGTTAGGGTACATGAGAATATAGATAAGGATTTCTATTACAATGCAGTCAAATACCTGCTTACTGATAGGACTGGTTCTCCGAATTTCATAGGAGATAAGGCTATGACTGAAGGATTCATGAAAAATGGGTATTCGAGAAAACTTGCTGTAAGCAGGGTAAAGTGCGGATGTCACTGGTGTGCGATACCAGGAAAAGAATACACTCTTAATGATATTGTCAAAATTAACTTTGTGGCTGTTTTTGATACAGCTTTTAAGGATATGATGAGCAGCAGGCAGGAACCTTCAGTAAGTTATTTATGGGACACATTTATAAAGCACCTCAATAGATCAATACATGTGACTGCAGAAGGAATGGATTTCCAGATTGAACACATGCATGAGGTCTTCCCTGAACTTCTAATGGATTTAGTATGCGAAGGACCTATTGAAAAGGGACTGGACGCATCGAACGGCGGTCTGGAATATATTAATCTTTGCGTAGATGGAGCTGGACTGGCTGTTGTAGCAGACAGTTTTGCTGCTTTGGAAAAGAGAATTGAAAGGAATAAGCAGATTACCTGGGATCAGATAGACAAAGCCTTAAAGAGTAACTATAAAGGTTATGAGGATATTCAGCTTATGATGAAGAACTCAGATCATTACGGTAATGGAGGAACCGTTGCTGATACATATGCAGAAAAGATAGTAAAAGAATTTGTTGCAGCAGTTAAAAAAGAGCCTACACCGAACGGATATAATATGATACCAGGTCTATTCTCATGGGCTAATACCATACCTATGGGTAAGGCTGTCGGAGCGACTCCAAACGGAAGATATGCATATTCTCCGATATCACATGGTGCAAACCCATTACCGGGCTTCAAAGACAACGGAGCTCTTACGGCATGCGCTAATGCAGTGGCTTCCGTGCAATGCGGATACGGTAATACGGTTCCCATTCAGCTGGAAATCAATCCTGTAACTTTAAAAGGAGAAGATGGAATTCATACAATGATGACTTTTATTTCTGTCTATCTAAATAAAATGGGCGGAACACTGATGAATATTAATATAATGGATAAAGAAAAGATACTTGATGCGCATAAAGATCCTTCAAAGTATCCTGACCTCATTGTCAGAGTAACTGGATTCTGTGCTTATTTTGCACTTTTATCAGAAGATTTCCGAAAGCTTGTTGTTGACAGGATGATTAATGAATAGAACATATGGCTGCATATTTGATATACAGAGGTTTTCACTGCATGATGGTCCGGGAATAAGGACTACAGTATTTTTTAAAGGATGCAACCTCAGATGTTTCTGGTGCCATAATCCGGAGTCTATTAACCTTCAGCCGGAGATCCAAGTATATTCACATAAATGCATTCACTGCGGAAGGTGTATATCGGTATGTCCGCAAAATGCTATTCACAAGAATGGCAAATCATTCATATTTTCCAGAGATCTGTGTATTAAGTGTGGAAGATGCGTTGATGAATGCATTACCAATGCAAGAATCCTGGCAGGAAGAACTGTAAGCGCATTAGAAGTGATGACTGAAATAATGAAAGATGAGCCTTTTTATAATGACAATAATGGGGGAGTAACTTTTTCAGGTGGAGAACCAATGCTTCAGCCTGGATTTTTGAAAACGCTACTTATAGCATGCAAAGAGAAAAATATACATACTGCAGTCGATACTGCAGGAAATGTCGCATTTGATAAATTTACAGAAATTGTACCCTATACAGACCTTTTCTTATATGATATCAAGTGCGTCGATGAGAAAAAACACAAACAAGCGACAGGAGCCAATAATAAGAAGATATTGTCTAATCTTGCTGCGCTTGATGAAATTGCAAAAGAGATAATAATAAGGGTACCAGTTATTCCTGGAATGAATGATACACAAGAGGACATGTATGCGATTGGAGATTTACTGAAGAACCTTAAAAAGATATCGAAAGTACAGCTTCTTCCTTTTCATAATATGGCTGAATCCAAATATGAAAGCATGGGAATGGAGTACAAGGCCAAAGGTCTTTCTGCACCTAATAGAGAAAGTATGCAATCATTTGCGTCTATAGTTTCTTCGTATGGCGTAAACGCTATTGCTATTATTTAATTATTTTTTTAATATCAAAAACAGCTTCAACTATATAATCTGAGGGCTTGATAAAAGCTTTCTGTCCTGTAATTACTAAAGAGCAGCCAGTAATGTTATTTTCAAATACTTCTGATTCTTTATCAGGAAGTCTAAGATACAAACAAAGGTTTTTGCTTATATCATAGGAACTCAGATCTGCACTGAAAGAAACAGTTTTTTCCAGTGTTTCAATCCTGAAAGATATTTCACCCCAGTATGTAGGAGCATTTTTAACTTCAATTATGCTTCCTTTTTCATAAAAATATCTTGGTACAGCGCATGTTATGTGTAGCATATCATCATTAAAAAGGTGATCAGATATAAGCATATCCCTTACGAATTGAGTGATGCATATAGGAGTCCAAGCGTGCTGAAGATCACCAGTTATCTTTTTTGCTCCTTTTTCTTCAGTTCTTTCCTCACACCATGTATATAACGGGGTACCATGATTAAGAGCTGCTACAAGATAATCAGCAGACAAGTCAGAGTTGTTAGATAATATATTTACATAAGCCATTGCATCCAAAGCAATAGCTACCCATAATCCGTCTGGAATCCACCCCAGATTCTTCGGTAACCCTCCTTCGCTTATATTTTCTTGAAGTTTTTTCATAGTTCCGACAGCAAGCGGATGGTCTTTTTTAAGTATATTTGACGGATAGACCGCTTCAGCCACACCCCATCTGCTTCCAGCTGTATTATTAGCAGAACTTCCTATCCAGATATTTCCATCCGGTTCTTTTATATGAGCTTTTTCCAATGATTTAATTATGCATTTTTTATATTCCAGATAATCAGCATGAATCCAGGCATATTCTTCTTCTTTATTTAGTTCTTTTGCTGCCCATGATGCTATCTCTATTCCCATACAATGCAGGAAGTTATGAGGGTAGAATACTCCAAAAAGATCATCTTTATCCTTAAGCCCGCAATCACCCATCCCTCTTGGCATTAGTCCCCAATTCGGGTCATCTGGATTGTTCTTCATTTTTGTAATTTCTCTTTGCTTTTTGGACCATTTAATCGAACGAAGCATTCTTTCGAAGTTTTTCTCTAGAAATTCCTTATCCTTTGTCCTCAGATAATACTGTTTTATACATAAGCTTTTCCATCCGGAGGTAGACCACATATATCTGCCCCATTGTTTATCATCCTCCCATGACCCGTTATCAATCTGGAACTGTGCGACAAACTCGATGTTTTCTTTAGCCTGTTCGAAAAATCCATATTTGCCTAATGCAAGTGATTGAAAACAGGGTTCTCCTGTGTTAGCGCTTCTATACATTTCAGTTCCTGCCAGACCAGCTATCCTTCCATCTGCCTGTTCTTCCCTCATTACGAAAATATCACATAAACATGCCTTATATGCTTTTTCTATTATTGGGTCAGGTAAATTAAATACTGGAGCCTTTCTGATTATATCTTTCCATGCATCTAACCCTTTTATGCACAATGAAGTCCAATCTGCTTTTAAGAGATACTCTATATCGTCATTGTATTTTCTGTTTGGACGCAAGAGCAGGCTTTTCGAAGTCTTGTCAGGGTATACGGAATATTTATATGTGACTGCTTCCCGTCGTGACGGGACAGCAGGTGTTATGCTTGCATCCATAATTACTATTCTGTCTGATGCATCATTGAATATGGGATTGACAACACTGTATGAACATTCAAAGTCCACCCATTTCGTGTTAACAGTGTTATCT
>JBAZFL010000093.1:0-7007 GCA_041653455.1 Clostridia bacterium | reverse complement strand
TGCAAAAAGACTTGAAGCCATCACTGACGAAATTAATACACCTATGTTTAACAGGGCGATTCAAGCTTTATACACTCCTGGTTCAATATTCAAACCGATAGTCGCTATAGCAGGTCTTGAGAGTGGAGCAATTACAAATGATACTCTAATTGAATGCAAAATGAAAACAGATATAGGAGGTCATGATTTTACGTGTCTTAGCTGGCATGGGAAAATTAATGTGACAAAAGCAATTGAACAATCCTGTAACATATTTTTTAATCTTCTTGGTGTTGAAACTGGAATTGACACTATAGACGCCTGGGCAAGAGCATTTGGGCTTGGAGTGAAAACAGGAATTGATCTTCCTAATGAAAGCAGGGGAATAATAAGCAATAAGGAATATAAGATGCAGACTTTTAATGAATCATGGTGGATTGCAGATACTGCACAATCTGCTATAGGGCAGCTTTATAATAATTTTACCCCATTACAGATTGCAAGCTATACTGCTACATTAGCTTCATCAGGAAAAAAATATACTCCTCATGTAATATTAAGGATTGAAGATGACTTAGGCAATATTTTGTATGAAGGTGATGAATCATTTACTGAAATCGGGATAACTAAAGAGACTGATATTACTATAAGAGAAGCAATGAAGCTTGTTGCAAAAGAAGGAACAGCAAGCAGAATTTTTTCGAAATACCCTATGGCAGTTGCCGCAAAAACAGGAACTGCAGAGACAGGGTATGAAATTGATTCCTCTTCAAATGGCCTTTCAATTGCATATGCCCCTGCAGATGCTCCAGAAATTGCTGCATGTGTAGTAATAGAAAAGGGAGTATGGGGTTCATACACAGTCCCTGCAATCATGAGGATATTTAATGAATACTTTGATATTGAGCTTGAAGAGGAAATTATAGATGATGCATTAGTGACTAATGAACAGTAGAGGGAATAAATGAAAGGTCTGATACAGGTATATACTGGAGATGGGAAAGGCAAGACCACTGCATGTGTTGGAGCGGCGATAAGAGCCGCCGGACAGAGTATGAATGTGTACTTCGTACAATTTCAAAAAGGTTACGATAGCGGTGAGCTTAGGATTTTAAGGAAAACGGAGAATATAAATGTAAATAGGATATGCACCTTTAGCAAATTCTATTTTTATATGGATGATAACGAAAAGGCCTTATATTCAAAAGAGCACAAACTGGCTTTTGCTGCTGTTACTGAAATAATCATGAATGATCCTTTTAAATTTGAAATGCTTGTACTTGATGAAATAATAGGTGCGGTTTCTATAGGTATAATTGATGAGGATTTGCTTATAAAATTTCTTAAATCGAAACCTGATCATTTGGAAATACTTCTAAGCGGAAGAAATGCTTCAGATAAAATTATTAATGCTGCAGACTATGTATCCAGAATTGAATGCATAAAGCATCCATTTGAACATGATATTGAAGCAAGAAAAGGTATTGAATACTGACTATTTAGTATCCCAATGATGAAATACTGTTATCATATTCTCATATGGATCAAATGCATTCCATTCACACTGAGCAAATGCGCCTGTGCGTTTATTATTCTTCTTTATAACAGCATCTGCAACCCTGTCAACAGCTTTTCTGACATCATCTGGTGTACCGAAAGGAAGGACATACTGTCTGTCTATTTCTCCCCAGAAGCATATTTTATCTCCATATAGGTTAACTAATTTCTCAATATCCATACAGAAAAGCTGCGAATTTATTGCGTCAACTCCAATTTCTACAAGATCAGGATATATCTGTTCGATGAATCCGTCTGAATGAAAGAATACATATTTTCCCTTTGAATGCGCTAAATCACAGTAATCCTTATACAAAGGTTTAAACCATGTTCTCCAGATTTCAGGGCTTATCAGTAAGGATATCTGAGTTCCCCAGTCATCCATAAATGAAAATCCGTCGACATCTGTTCTTGTGATCATTTCTAGTTCCTTCATGTAGAAATGATGGAGTTTTGAAAGAAGTTTCTTTATTTTCGGCTCATCAGTAGCTAAATCCATGAACAGTTCTTCAGTTCCTCTCATGAACTGTGCTCTTTCAAATGGACGAATATGAGTATTAGCAAGCATGAACTTATCTGAAGCACTACACTGACGATCTATATAATCTTTGTTGAATCCTTCAAGAATTTCATACGGCATTATATATTTGTCTATATTGTCAATATCAGCGAAAATTGCTTTTTTAACCTCTCCAACAACCCCTTGCTCTGCTACCTCGAATGTACATCCGAATTCATCGGTATATTCAGGCATCATGTATGGAGTGCCTTTTTCATAACGGCTTTTTGAAAATCCAAGATCTGGATTTAAAGTATCGAATTCCATACTTCTTAACAGCTCGTCATGCTGGGTTTTCTTGAAAATCTTTACATTAGGCAGCTGCCAAAGCGTTCGCGGGAACCTATCTATACTCTCATGCTTCAAGACATTTTTTACTCGTGTGCGTGAATCCATATGAAACCTCCAAACAAAAAAGAGTATAACACAAAAAATTAATATGTATAGCATAACTCATCTTTTTTTATTGTATTTACTAATAATATTTAAAATGTATACTGAATATACTATATTTATATGTTCCTTAATGTGAGCATAACTTTACAGAACTGCCAGTGTAATATAGAATAACCTAATAGAGGTAGATATATGATTTGTGTTTCAGATAAATGGAAAGATTATGAGCTTATAGAGACAGGCAATCAGGAAAAGACAGAAAGATGGGGTAATATTATATTAAGAAGACCGGATCCTCAATGTATATGGCCTTATCTATCAAAAAGCAAGCAAAATCCTGATGGGGTATATACCCGTTCAAATACTGGAGGGGGAAGTTGGCAATGGAGGAAAACTATTCCTAATAGATGGCAGATAAGCTATAAGCAACTGAAATTCTATGTGGAGCCAACAGGATTCAAGCATACAGGGATATTTCCCGAACAGGCATATAACTGGGATTTTCTTATGGAAAAAATTTTAAAGGAAAAAGAATCCAGAAACACTCCGGTCAATGTACTTAATCTGTTCGCTTATACAGGCGGAGCCACGATAGCTTGCGCTTATGCAGGAGCTTCTGTATGTCACGTGGATGCATCAAAAGGGATGGTCTCAAGAGCAAAGGAAAATGCTCAGCTTACTGGTTTATCTGATTCAAAAATTAGATACATTGTGGATGATGTATTCAAATTTGTAAAAAGGGAAATAAGCAGAAATAATAAATATGATGTCATAATAATGGACCCGCCTTCATATGGACGGGGTCCTAAAGGAGAGATGTGGCAGGTTGAGGATAGCCTTTATCACCTAGTAGATTTATGTATCAATGTTCTTAGCGATAATCCATTAGCTTTTCTAATTAATTCATATGCATCTGACATATCCATGACATCTGTTGAAAACATATTGAAGATGACTATAAACAGGAAATTTCCAGGAAAGACAGTATCATATGAACTGGGATTGAAACAATCAGACAATACGCTTTTATTGCCATGCGGATATACTGCAAGATGGGAGAGCATTTGAAAATTCTATTTGAGGATAATCATATAATAGTGATTGAGAAGAAGCCTGATCAGCCTGTTATGCAGGATTCATCCAATGATTATGATTTGCTTACTCAAATTAAGGATTATATAAAGATTAAATATGACAAACCTGGTAATGTATATGTCGGGTTAGTTCACAGGCTGGACAGGCCTGTCGGTGGAGTAATGGTTTTTGCGAAAACATCGAAAGCGGCATCGAGACTTAGTGAGAGTATACGAAATAATGAATTTAAAAAGAAATATCTCGCTGTAGTATTAGGAAGAATGAAAAACAAAAATGCAGTACTGGAAAACTGGATGTATAAGGATGAAGTAAAGAAAATATCATTTATTTCTGATGAGAAGAATTCAGATTCAAAACTTGCTAGACTAAGTTATACGGTTTTGAAAACTTCTGGCGAATATTCATTACTGGACATTGATCTTAGCACAGGTCGGCATCATCAGATAAGAGTCCAGCTGGCAAATATCGGTCATCCCATTTATGGTGATATGAAGTACGGAAGTGGGCCAAAAGGGCATATAGCATTATTTGCATACAATCTTACATTTGCACATCCTGTATCAAAGGAAGAATTGTCTTTTACATGTGAACCAGATTACAGCATTCCGCCCTGGCCTCTGTTCAGATAATCGATTTTCGTACTTATTTCTTCTTTTGTGACTGCAGTCAATCCATTAAATTGTTTTGATAAGGCCTGTTTGAAAAGTCTAACTGCTTCTTCGTACTGGCCTTGGGAATTTGCCACAAGCGCTGCATTATAATAAGCCTCAGGGAAATTTACAGGTTCATCTAAGAGTTCATCGTACATTCTTTTTGCTCTGTCAGAATCGCCAATAAGAAAATATGTATAAGCAAGATTATCTTTAATTCCTTTGCTGTTAGAATTATACTGATATGCCTTTTTATTTATTTCAAGAGCTTTGTTCAGATCATTAGAGCAAGTCAGAACTGTGCCGAATGAGACATAAATATTTGTTGATTCGAATTTTTCTGCTATTTTCTCAAAAAGAGCAATCGATTCATTTATTCTGCCAAGTTTCCATAAAGCAAGAGCTTCATTAGAAGAAAAAGCGATATACTGATCTTCATTCATGTAACGTTCTCTTGCTTCATTGGTAATCTCAAAAGCTTTTTCAAATTTGCCGGCTTTTAGAAGCATATAAATGAATATATTTGCTGTTTCAACTGTAGAGTGTTTCATTTTGTATGCCTTATATGCAGGTTTCAGAGCTTTTTGAAACTCACCTTTTTTATCGAAATAGCCTGTTTGGATAAGAAGTATATTCTCAAATTTTATATAAACAAATATAGCCATGTATATTGCAAGCACGATTCCGAATATGATCCATTTGCCTATTAGTGCGAATATTAAACATATTAAAGGGAATGCAGCAAATAGTACTATATTAATTAAGAGCTTCTTGTTCTTGTTTTTTTTCTCTATGTTATTGTCCGTATTCATTATTATCCTTTTCCATATAATTTATAGCTGCAGCGACGAATGCTTTCATAAGAGGATGGGGGTTATTCGGACGGGATTTAAATTCGGGCTGATACTGTGCAAGAATGTAGAATGGGTGTCCTTCAAGCTCCATAGCATCTATAAGGTTCTTATGAGTGCCGCATACTTTTAAACCGTTCTTTCCTATTATATCTGTAAAATCAGTGTTTATTTCATATTTGTGCTTATGTCTCTCGGAAAAGGGTTTGCTGCTTCCATAAATCTCGCTTAATTTTGAGTTTTTTGCAGGTTCACACATATAACCGCCTATTCTTCCTTCGCTATTATTAAGCATTATGATACGATATTTGGTTTCAGAATCAAACTCTTGGCTGTGAGCACTTGGCATTCCGCATACATTCCTGGCAAATTCAATAACGGCAGTGTGCATACCCAAACAGAATCCCATATATGGTATATTGTTCTTTCTCGCATAACCAGCCGCTTTAATCATTCCTTCAATTCCTTTATCGCCGAACCCTGCTGGGACAAGAATGCCATTCGTGTTCTCGAATAGTTCTTTTATATTCTCATCAGTAATATCTGATGGATCTATCCATAATATTTCGACAGATGAATGATTATAGAAACCTCCATGTTTTAAAGCTTCGCAAATTGATAAATATGCTTCATGGAAAGTGACATATTGTCCAACTAAAGCGATTTTTACGTTTTTCTGCGGGTTGTTAAGCTCATAAATTATCTTGTTCCATTCTGATAAATCCAGATTACGTCTTTTCAAATTTAATTTTTTTACTGCAATATCTGCAAATCCTTCATTTGCAAGCAATACAGGTATTTCATATATGCTTGAAGCATCAATATTTTCTATTACACAGGAGGGGTCAACATCGCAAAAAAGAGCTATCTTATCTTTTATCTGCTTTGTAATATGCCTTTCAGAACGGCACACGATTATATCCGGCTGGATTCCAAGGCTTCTCAACTCCTTAACTGAATGCTGTGTTGGCTTAGTCTTTAGCTCGTCTGATATTTTTAGATATGGAAGAAGAGTTACATGAACATACAAGACATTCTCATGTCCTTTTTCCAATCCTACCTGCCGTATAGCTTCCAAAAAAGGCTGTGACTCTATGTCACCTACAGTACCGCCTATTTCCGTAATAGCGACCTGTACGCCTTTTTGTTCAGCATTTTTGTATATCAAGCTTTTTATCTCATTTGTTATATGCGGTATAACCTGTATGGTCCCCCCGCCATATGCGCCATCATATTCTCTTTTGCGGATAGTATTGTAAATTTTACCTGCAGTGAAACTGCTAAGACAATCGAGATCCTCATCTATAAACCTTTCATAATGCCCAAGATCGAGATCAGTATCGATACCATCTTCTGTGAGGTATACTTCACCATGCTGATAAGGGCTCATAATTCCCGGATCTACATTAATATATGGATCAAATTTCTGAAGAGCTACTTTATATCCCATAGTTTTCAGAAGCCTGCCTAAAGAAGCGGCTGTTATACCCTTACCTAATCCGGATACGACGCCGCCAGTTACAAATATATGTTTTATTGCCATTTCCCACCCCATACGGTTTTTTTTATTTTACATCGTGAGCCGCTTTACTGTCAATAAGTATAAGGAAATACGAAGAAAATTATCCAGTTGTTGATATTAATGTAAGGGACATATAAAATATAAATAAATTGGATTTTGGAGGGGAAATGGCTCGTTTATGTAAGAGCTGCGGAACTAAGAATAGTTTTGGCTCGAGATACTGTGAAGAATGCGGTCAGAAGCTGGAAGTAAAGCTGGAAATGCCAGCAATTAAAAAACCAGTAAAATTAGAGAGAAGTGTAATAATCAGACTGATAATCATTTCTGTTTCGATTTTTCTTTTAATATCGTTTATCAGTTCATTTGGTAATATTGACCGGCCTTTAGACATGTATTAC
>JBAZFL010000092.1:0-7066 GCA_041653455.1 Clostridia bacterium | reverse complement strand
TGTAAAATACACTGCCTCTTCCATGGTTACAACAGGCAGACATATGGAGAAATTACCTTCTCTCAAAATATCTATATTGTCTTTTATCTCTTTAAATGATTTACAGTCTATTGCTAAGCATGTACCGTCAGCATCTTCAACCAGCTTTTCAAGCATGTCAAAAGGCCTAGGATGATTAGGATCGGTCGCAAGCCAGAGATTAGCAACATTCTTTAGAGAACATATATGTTTTACAAGATATATAGCGCAACTGTGGCTGTGCATATGTCCGCAACCGAAATGGTCTATAACCTTTTGAGTGTGTGGAGCGCAGAATTCATCATACAGCTCTGGGCTTATCATACTGGATATATCTTCTGACATATTAATAATCCCATCTATAAACATGGTTCCATACTCAGCATTCTGTCTGTATTTCCTAATAAGCCTGTAAATATCTTCTGCAAATTTAATTGTAGCTTGTGCACAGTAATCCAAAAAGTCATGAAGCTCATCCGGGTTATCATAAAAGTCCATGTATATGTCCGGTCCATGTAATGCTTCTGCCAGGTCCAGAGGTGAAAAAAATCCTCTTGCAAAAGGGATGTCAGTATCTTTTGTCCTTTCCAATACCCTCTCAAGCAGATACATATATTTTCTGTACCATTTTGATGTTCCAACAGGAGCAAGATCTTTATACATCCTAAGATCATGTACTGTCGGTACTGACCAGCTTGTATCTTTTTTGAAGTAGACTTCTCCAGTTACGAATGCGGCATAATCACCTATACCAAGATTAATATTCAACTGAGGTATATAGTTGTCACAGACTTCCTTTCTTTGCTCCATCATTGAAAACAGACCCAAAAGCAGATCGTCAGTATACTTGTCCAAATCTGTTTCATCATATTTATATGAAGAAAGATCAAGATACTCTGTAATATCACTTTTTGGTAATGCACGAAATGTTACATTGCCTCCCTTATGTTTTAATGCGTCAGAATATGTCTTCTTCATTTCTGAAGCTGTTATGGCAATAGTAGGTTTTAGTTGTGTTATATGTTTCATTGCCCTATTCTTTCTTTTTGATTAACCGGTTAAGCAAATAGAAAATATCACATAAAGATAAAGATGTCAATATATATTTTAAATCAGTTTGGCTCTATCCAGAATATATGCTGTTCTTGCTCTTGTGCTTGTCTTGCATCAAGCTTTTCGAAGATTCTTCTAATGTTATTCTTTAATTCCTGATTATCAAAAACAATTTGAGTAACTGTATCAGGAAAAGCGATATTGCTAGAAAAAGTTATCAAAGCCAGATTCTCGTAAGATATTGTTGATAGTGCAATAAAACCTGCAATATCTCCTATTGCAATAAAATTCTTTTCTTTATTCAAGTAAATGAAGTCATCAATTTCTTTTCTATTTAATCCTGTAAAAGCCATCTTATCAAGAGGAATTCCTTCTAGTAAGGCGTTAATCCCTTTGTTGTTCCGAATGCTGTATATCATTACACATTCTTTGTCATTATTAAAAGTTGCTTTAGCTTTTTCCACTGCTTTTGGATAATCATTAATAATTTTAAAGAATAGGCTATCAGAAAACATGCTGTCAAATAGAATCATCGGCGAATATGTATTTATACCTATATTACGAATATGTTCTTCACTTATGTTAATAGCAAGAATCAAATCATATGCTAAATCCATATAATTATCCTGCCTTTTATTATCTAAAAGAACCAGTTTATAATCATCAGCATGGAAAATCTCATATAAAAGATATATGATTTTACATTCGCTTATAAAACTTTTAAAGGAGCTGTCCCCTATTATGATGCCAATAAGTTTTTTCTTGTTATCGCAAAGATACTTAGCTGACAGGTTAGGAACATACTGATAGAGATTAGCTATCTGAAGAATCCTTCGCCTGGTTTCCTCACTTATACGTGCATTCTGTTTATCATTTAGCACATATGACACTGTAGCTTTTGAGACATTAGCTGCTTTTGCTATATCCAGCATCGTGTATTTTTTTGCCATTTATCATCCTTTCAGATTTTACAATATGTATTCCAAGAATAAATATATCACACGATATAAAGGATGTAAATTTATAGTATGCAGTTAACAATTAACTATGGGTATACAGCGTTTTATAATACTAACATAATAAGTTACATTGCCTTAACCAATCTGCATCATATTTTTTTTTATGATACTAAATGATTATAAGTTTTTCAGCAATCTATACCAAGCGACGGATAATGCTTTCCCTATCTCCTTGAATCATATCAATAAGCGGTATTTCTATCATTGTATAGCATCCGGGAGCCTGCTTTACTACTGCTCTTGCACAAGCAACTAATACCTGTCCTGTCAATGCAGGATTATTAATGGACATTGCAAACTTCATATTCTGATTATGGGCAATTCCAGAAACACCCTTTCTGGATATGTTTACACCATGTCCTTTGTCTTCCAAAACCTTTATATCAGAAACTTGTATAACATGGGTTTCGTCATGTGCAAAATAATCATCTTCTTTAATTAATTTGGATACACCAATAAAATCTGCATCATCATTTAATTCCACATACACAACTCTTCTATGGAGGCCAGTACCTAAAGGTATAGTCATGGATAACGCATTTTTTACTCCCTTAATGGCCTTTGCAGCAACTGAATGCCCCATACTCATCCCAGGCCCGAAATCTGTATATGTTATTCCTTTAGGTGCCATTATTTCCATCAATGCTCTCACTGCTGAATCAGTTCCTGGATCCCATCCGGCTGCGGTATAGAAGCAGTGTTGTTTTGCTTTGCTACTTTATCAAGTTTGTCTCTTAATTCATATATTCCTGAATGCATGTCATATGCATCCACAGTATTAATCCCTTTCGATAAGATGGATTCAGCAAGCAGTGGTATCATCCTGCTAGGTGTACATAATATTGCTACTTGAATATCCTCAAATTTATTTATATCGTCTGCAACAGGAAAATCAATCTCTATATTCAATAAATGACTACTTGTTACAACTATTCCTAAAATTGAAAAATCTGGACTTTTCTGCAGGGCATCCAAAACTGACTCTCCAATATTCCCAAAACCGACTATAACTGTCCTTATCATAATATAAATCTCCTATTTACGGAATTTTTCCTTTCAAAATAAAGCCCGGAGCCGTTTAGCATAATTACTATACCATAAAGTATTTATTAGCAACAGTAATCCATAATTATATATTTTTGTTTAATTATCTCACCCATTCCATCTTTTTTATATCATCCCATAAAAGTTCCGATTCATTTGCTATGCGCATTTTTTCCTGTGATGATATAGGCTGAAACAAGATAATAACTAACCTGGTCTTATCTTTTTTCCATCTCCCAATAACCTTGCCATCTAGCATTATTGCAGGTAGTATTATACCAGTAAGAGTGTAGATCCCGCGAAGATACTCTTTCGGAAGGTATATGCTTTCTGTTTTCAGATAACCCAGCATAAGCTGGTCAAATCCTGCTAAAAAAATGCAATGCGGTATATCAGGATAATTACTCCCTATTTTAAATAAATGAAAGTAATCCTTCCCATTAATCTGTAAATTTAGAAGAGGCAAGTTCTTCATAACCTTTTTGGTATATGCCTGTGTCCATTTGAAATAGTAAGATGCATCTTTAATTGTAGCAGGAGCGAAATTAGTAAAGTATCTTCTCGCTTGCTCAATTTGTGCAGCTTCTTTATGCATGGGAATATACGAAGGACAGAGTATGAACTCTTTTTTCTCCTGTACTTTATAATTTAAAAACCCTCTTTGGCATAATAACATAAGCAAACCGCCCCATGAGTGAAATACTCCATACCTTTCATTATCTGTCATGCCAGCTTTTATGCATTCATTTTTAAGATCATCTCTAGAAGTTATACCTTCAGTAACTCTTTTTACAATAAACTTTGAGAAATATTCTATCCTTTCAGGACTCATTTTGCACTCGTTACGCATCACATTAATAAAGTAGTTTTCATTATCCCAGACATGGCTTAAGTATGGATTTTCTTCATCCTCATATCTGTATAATTGCAGGTCATCATTATTAAAAATGTGTACTGTAGAACGTACTGTCCAGTTTTTTACAAGACTATTGCCATATGTGGTTTTATCTATCTTGTCTTTACATCTTATTCTAAGTGAATGTTCTGCATTTGAAAGAAATTGAGCCTGTATGCCATTTAAATCATGACATATAGTGTGTATGTCTGTTTTATCTGTAAGATGCTGTCTATGTATCTGTATTTGCTTTAGTTCATTGACAGTCAGCATTTTCTGCTCCTATGCATTCTTTACAGCTCTTCTCAACTGAAATAGATTACTCATAGCTTTTTTATGAGCTTCATGACCTGAAACAAATTCCATATAGTATTTGCAAGGGAAATCATTACACTTACCGCAATGGTCAATCTTCTTCTCTATACAACATTTTTTCATGTAACAGCCGCATTTGAAAAAACATTCTTCGGTACTGTCCCAGCATCCCATGCACAAGGGGTTTTTCCTCATTACTGCTTCAGCTTCTTCATCTTGTCCTATCCACCCCTGGTTTCTATACCATTCGACAATCAGTTTTGCAGCTTCTAAGTCCTGATTCATTGTCACTTTATATGAAGCGCATTCACCGCAGTCAATACCGCATGCTGCCATTTTTATTTTATCCATAATTTATACCCTCATATATCTTTATAGTAATTCTTTTTTAATTATAGTTGACTTTTTATCAGCTATTTATACAAATTGTATATCTTCGTTAGCATCATCAGATGGAAGCAACTGCCTAGCTGTCTTTCTTTGTATATATGGATTTATTTTTTTCAGCTCTCCATTGTGCCTGAAGTTTCTCCCTGTACTGACAAAATCAAACCGTACTTTTGCAGATTTACACTGTTCTTGTAGGTTTAAAATCCATTTAAAATCACATTCACGTGCTTCTTTACCAGCTTCTCCATATGCCCTTACTGACTCAATACCCTGTAAGTATGAAGACAAATCAATTTTTCCAATCAAAGGAGAACAGACAATAAACCTGTGTTTAATCGGGAAGGATAAATACAACGGCAAACGCTTATCCGCAGATTCCTGGTCTTCTATTGAACACCCTATGCGGACATTTTCATATCCATCCTTCCAGTCGTCTGGTAAAGATATTTTAAATCTGTCAATTCTCTTTGTTAGAAATAAAAATGTGAGATCGGACCTTTTTCTTATCATATCCCATGCTTCAACTCGCCATTGGTCTGCTTCAGGCAAAAAGAAATCTGTTGTAAAACAGGTATATACAATCTTACCGCTTTCAATCCTATATTTGGTTATTTTTTTTCTTGGCATATATATTATTTCTATAGGTTTATAGAAATCATTAGTTTTAACAATATTACTCTGCCCATATCTTTTTGCATACAAACCGTAATAATAACAATATTTACAGCCTGCACTTACTGGATAACATCCAGTCCATGGTTCCCATACCATTACATTACCTCAACATTATTATATTTTATCATATGACGCCCCAATCCATCTACTGGATTGACAGTAGTCTTTAGCATTGTATCTTTACTTACTTATATATCTTTAAATTAATGCTTATACTCTCCAAAGTTTATGATCATAGAGGTTTATATATGCAATCAGGTATACCAAGTAGCTGGAATCTGTATTCATTCTTAATAATTTATTAAAAAAATATTGCTTGAATTCACACTTATTGAAAAATAAATTACCTTAGTCCGAACATCATTAAGATGCAGTGTAATGGTAATACCGCTTTTTTTATACTTAAAAAAATCAACTTCCAGAAATCCAGCATCTTCAAACACTTCTTTAAATTTGATGAAATCATCCCCGGCAGAACATCCGAATAATTTGTAAGAAGGATCAGAACAATAAACACCTTTGATTCTTAGTGAACCTAACGTTGTATCCGGCCACCTTGAAATTGAGTATATAACTAATGCATTGGAATCAAGATCACTTTCATAAAGAATGTTAGAGGTCTCATCAGTATTAAGATATTTTTTATCATAATATTTTCTACTGCCATAATCTGTGTATGTAATATAATCTTGATTATTAAAATTGGGGACTGAAAGTATATTATAAGGCAAATCCGAGTTTTTGCTTATATACAATGCAGTAATTCTATCTGGAACTCTAGCAATTATAGCCACAAAAAATCCAATAATTGCAAGGATAATAGAAAGGATTAAAACTAATTTCTTTTTATTCATTGTTTTCTTCATACAATTCTCCTAAAATCTCTATTTATCCAGACTAGCTAATTATACCAACTATACCTGTTTTGTCGAGAAAAAAGCAGAATAATGGTTTAGAGAGCCGATATTTCAAAAAAAGAAGATTATCTTTTATCAAGATAAACATCCTTTTCCTGTAAAGAGGTAGCAAAAAAGATGCATATGAATTTAGGAGATTATGCTCATTAATCAACGTAAAGCAACCAATTTACCCCGAATTTGTCAACAAGGCAAAATATTAATGTACTCCATTCACATGAACCTAATGGCAATTCAACTTTTGCATCGTCTTTAAGAATATCGTATGCTTTTTTTATAATTTCTTCGCCGCCTTTATTAAAATAAAAGCAGAATTGCATTGTATTCCCAATAATGTAATCTGACTCTTGCTCCATAAATGCTACACACTGGCCAAAAATGTTTATTTCTGCATGTGCAATTAGATTGCTTTCGTTTCTATATATTACATCAACAGTAGCATCAAATGCTTTTTGGTAAAACTCGATTGCTTGGTCACAATTTTTCAAGTATAGTTGAAGTTTTGTTTTTGGCATATAGCAACTCCTTATTAAATAATATTTGGTAAAATAATATCACAAAAAGCTATTTATTTCTGCTGTTATAAAAAGACTGTCGACAAAAATCGACAATCTTTCTGGTGCGGATGACAGGACTTGAACCTGCACACTTGCGTATTGGCTCCTAAGACCAACGCGTCTGCCAATTTCGCCACATCCGCATCATAGGAAAGTATATTTTATGATTAGTGCTTTGTCAAT
>JBAZFL010000091.1:0-7159 GCA_041653455.1 Clostridia bacterium | reverse complement strand
TTACCAATGAATCCGGAATCTCTGTAGTTATTACCCCTGTATGTAGTAACACCAATATCGGAATATTCATCCGAGCGAGGAAATGATATATCATAATCAGAAACATATGAAGAAGTAACAGTCTTGTCTGGCAGCATTATGTATGACTTGAATAATGATGCAGTTTGTTTTGCGGATTCAACAATATTATCCAGAATAAGCGCATGACTGTATATGCTTTTTTCTACTATAACCTCATTTTCTGTGAATAAAGTATTTATTACTGTATATACATCCTTAAAGGTTTCTAAAGCTTCAGATAAGTTAGCATCTTTTGCTGACATGGATACGATAAATATATTTTTTGCATAGACTATAGCTGAAGCATTCATGCTAAAAATATCTTCATCTTTTGTATATACTGAAGCTGTTGACACTCCATCTAATATCCCGCTGTTCATATATTCATGAATTTGTGAGTAACCGTCAACTGATGCATCAGTTTTCTGTTTTAGCTTATCAAGACAGATTGCCATATCATTAGGTGAAAACGATGACATTGATCCCGATACACCCATGTTAGACATATATGCTTCAATGTTATTTTTCCCATACACTCTTAATAGCATATTAAGAGCGGCTCTGTCATCATTCTTTAATATATATTCACATATCTTTTGTATAGTATGAGTATCTGAATAATTGCCTTTTGCTACCACTTCAGAATTTATATCATAGTCGTCAGCGGTATATTCAACCAATGTATCTAAGGGTATTCCCTGTCTTACTTCCGGTTCATATGCATACATGACAACAGCTATTTTGTATACTGATGAATTATCAAACTGCTGGCTTGTAGATATATTGAATGATTTTTTATCTGTAACATCAAGAACCGATAATCCATATATTCCTGTCTTTGTTGAAAGCAGATATTCAAAATATCCTTTAAGATCATCAAACTTGTTTATCTTTATATGATTATCCGGTATAGGGTTTTCTATTATAGGCGAATCAGTCGGAGTTTCGGTTTCCGTCACAGTCTCGCTTGGAGGAGGTGATGTGCTTATAGATGGCTCTTCTGACTGGCTTTGTGAAGGAGTAGGGGTGATTTCAGGATTAAACCATCCCTTCATATATGCATAAGCAGCAGATATGGCTATACACAAGATAACAGCTATTACTATCAATACTGCTGTATTCTTTTTCTTCTTTTTCGTATTTTTAGTGTTTTTCGTACTATTCGCTTTATTTATCATTTAAATTCATTCAACATATAACCTTTAATACCTGTCTTAAGATTATACCATTAATCAGACATTTATCCTAAAAAGTATCTTTTGCTTTAACGTTACAATTAATCCAAATGTTCCAAGACTACTGTTTTAGGCAGAAGTTTGCTGCTCTTTGCACCATATACGATAACCTTCTTAGTCTCATCAGGCAGCATATCAAAGTAATTGTCAGAGTAATTATAGTCCTCTTCGAAATATATGCCATGGACAAACCCTTTAGTTTTCAGATATACATGAAGGTCATCTCTGTTATTCTCATATTTAAGAATTTCAACATCATTTGTTGTCTTTCTTTCACATGCATCAGCGATATTGAGTATCGCAGACGAGACTTCAGTTTCTCTTGGTATTATGGCAAATATCCATTCAGACAAATCTTTCTTCTGCATTTTTTCCGTATATATAACCTGACGGCTCCTTTTTGGTATTTTGAAAGTTTTATTATTCGTTTCATTTTTTATACCATTAAAAGTGATCCATCCGGTTTCACATGTGAATGAAATATCCTTATCAGTCTCATTTATACCTACTGCTGTTATTGTATTATCAACAAGCCGGATTATTATCTTCACAGGCTCAAACGCTCTTTTAACACCATAGTAGCTGGCTTTTCGTCTAAGATAGTAATCCAGGACCGTCCAACCTACTTCTCCCCAGCAGTCATTAAACATCCAGAAAATTCCACCATTGCACAACAGACTGAACCGAAATGCTTCAAGTGAATAGTTTAGCACTGAGTACTGTACCATCTGGGCGTATGTGATGTACTCATCAAGTGTCAGTTCTTTGTCTGTGTAATGTTTTTTTATGCCTGCATCGACTGTATCTTTCTCCATTGTATTGTTATGCAGATTCCATACAAAACTTCCTTTTTCAATAGGACAGTCACCATGATACTGTTCTATGGTTTTTCTACAGGTAGGTCCTATGTACCCATATTCTGACACAAATGCTGAAGATACCTTATCATATACCTGCAAGGTTATCCTGTTTTCCATTTTCGTGCTCATCATGGCATCATTCCAGTAATGGACATCTCCGCATTTTGAACTCTGGGGGATATCTCCGCCATATGGGAGCTGTTCCAGTAAGGTATGTGCGGACAGTTCCTGTGCGTTATTTTCCTTGCAAGATTATTTGATATACTAAGACCATACTGTTTTGAATAGTCCGGATTTATATCCCAGTTCATGAAGTTTTTTATGCTGAATATCTCATGACACTCATTATTTCCGCAGAACAGGGCTAAACATGCATGATTTCTAAGTCTTTTTGTCTGATAATCAATTTCTTTTTCACATAAATCCATAAACCATTCAAGCGAATCAGGATATGCTGAGCATGCGAACATGAAATCCTGCCAGACTAAAAGCCCGTATTTGTCGCAAAGGTCATAAAAAGACTTTCTGTTATATACTGCGCCTCCCCATATTCGAAGAATATTCATATTTGCATCAGCCGCTTCTTTTATTATCTTTTCCAGCCTGTCGTCATCCACCCTTATATACAAAGGATCAGATGGCACCCAGTTAGCCCCTTTGGCAAATATGTCATATCCGTTAATCTTAAACTTAAAATCTCTTCTATCATCGTTTATCCTGGATGTATCCAGTTCAATAGTACGTATACCAAAGTCAAACTGAGGGTATGATATCTGTCTGTTTTTCACCATCATCTCGCAATTAACCTTATACAAAGGCTGATGCCCTGAATTATTCGGCCACCAAAGATGAGGATTTTCAATTTTTATCTCAAAAGGCAGATAATTTAGGCCTGAGCACAGAAAGACATCCTTTTCTTCCCAAGATACTTTTTTCTCATTATTCAAAGTCAGATTTAATCTTATATACTCAGCATCCAAAGTTGATAGTATATTCATATTTTCGACTTCAATCTCGCCTCGTATAACTGAATAATTACTTTCTATTCTTTCTGTGTATATATGTACATCAGTGATTCTTGCAGTTTTAGATATCTCGATATATACATCATCTGCAATTCCAATTGTAACTGCTCTAGGCGACCAGTCCCATCCGTATACATATTGAGGTTTTCTTAAAAATGCTCTTCTTATGTCTCCTCTATCATTTCGTCTCGGTTCTTCGGTACAGATAGCATTGTCTACTTCAAAAAGCTCTTCTTTTGGTATCGTTTCCAACCCCGAAGTAAGCCTTACTGTTATGAGATTGTCTCCTTTTTTAATAAGCCTTTTTATATTTTTCCTGAATTCATAATGGCAGCTTTTATGGGAAGCTATATGTTTACCATTTAAGAATATATCAGCTTCGTGGTCTAAAGACAAAAACACCAGCTCAACGCTGTCAGCTCCTTCCCAGTCAGGCAGCATATCGGTATTAACTGCCTTTTGGAACCACCAGGACCTGTCCTCTATCCACTCATTCTTGTAGCAGTTATCCGCTATTACAGGATCAGGGATATCTTGACTTTTAATCAAAGGTTCAGATACATCACAAGGCACATCACATGTATATCTTTTACCCCATTTATCCATATCTGACCATTCTTTTTCATCTATAGGCCTTGGCTGTAAAAGCCAGTCTTTGTTTATATTAACCTTTGCCATATATTCTCCCATTCAAACAGAATAAATATATCAGTTGCATGATTTACTGTAAAGACAATCTTATACCTGCTGTGTTGTTATTTGCTCAGTTATACAGTATAGTTTTAAATATGGTGAATAGATTTTTTGACCGGAGGGCTCAATGAAAACGATATATGTATCAGTAAATGGAAATGATGAATATAGCGGGACAAAGCAAAAACCGTTAAGGTCACTGAGCAAAGCAGTGCTTCTTTCAAGAGAAACAGGTATAAAAGATATATTTATGCTGCCAGGAGAGTATTACGGGGTATCTGTTAGCTTATGTAAAAAAGATAATGGGCTTAGTATAAGAGCTGATAAAGGCACAACTGTACTTTATGGAGGATTTCTTCTAAATAAATGGGAATCTGATGGTGAATTAAAGGTATCTGATTTCTGGCAGGCTTCGAAAGACAATGGCCATTACCAGAAGAAGCCATTCAGGATTCTAAAGATTAATGGGAAAGCAGCAAGAAGGTCGAGGCTGCCGCAATCTGGTACATTCAGACATCTGTGCGAATGGAACCAGGCGTGTCTTCCTGCATGTTATGGTCACTGGGACCCGAAACCGACAATTACTCAGTCCAATAGTATCAGCTATTCAGTAAGCGATATTCCAAGTAGTCTGGATACATCATCAGCAGAGCTTCTAATTTATCATGAATGGAGTGCGACTTTGGCAGGAGTAATTGCAAAAGACGAATCTAAAAACATATTTTATCTGACAAATCCCACTGATATGCCTCCAGGAGCATTTGCCGACAGGAATGAGATGGCTGATAAATATGTGTTATTTAATACAAAAGAAGGATTAACAGATAATAATCAGTGGTATGCAGATTTCAACAAAGGATTGGTGTGGTATAAAGAGAACAAAAGCGAAGAGATTTTTGGCGTATTTCCCGTTTATGACAATATATTGACCTTGAGTAATGCAAAAGATATTGTCATTGATGGGCTGGATATACAATTGTCCAATAATACATTGATGAATCCAGGGTACGGTGCACGAAATTTATCAGCAGCTGTAGATATTTCCTCCTGTGAAAATATTACTATAAAAAACTGTAATATATCATATATTTCAGCATGGGGAATAGGGATTAAAAAATGCAGCAGCTACATATTACTACAAGACTGCGTATTTCATGATATGGGAGCAGGAGCAGTTAATTTTTTCGAAAACCATGATGGTGAGAATATCATAATTGAGCGATGCCAGCTCTTTGACTTGGGTAAAATTTACCCGGGAGCCGTAGGCATTTATGGAGGCGGACAAAGAAATTTAATATCACACTGCGAAATACATGATGCTCCTTACTGTGCTATAAATGAGATAGGTAACTACTCAGTTATTGAGCATAACCTTATATGGAACATTAAGCAACAGATGCAGGATGGAGGAGCAATTTATCTCATATTTGAGAATAATATAGTATTAAGAAACAATGTCGTCTTAAATAACCGTGAAGATTTCGTACAGGCTTTCTCTTACTACTTTGACGAATTATGCAAAGATTGTATAGCTGAGAATAACCTTTCTGTTAATGCTACAGTTTCCAGCCAGAACCATATAGCATACAGATGCACAAACAGGAATAATATATATATTGATAATGGGCTCATGAAAGTGAGGTTTGTTGACTGTTATGATTTAAAGTATTTTAATAATGTATTAGTAGCGGATGAAATACTGTTTTATGGGCCTTCAAAAGAAAGAAGATACTCGCTTCCTGATGACCTTTCAGAAACAGTCAGAAAGACTGTATCAAAATTCGGTGATGCTACAGGAATCACCGAGATATCCGGGAATATTATATTCAGCAAATTGAAACCTCCTGTTTTCAGATTACAGTACAGCAAGGAACAGCCTGAGACATACATGCCTGCTGGAAACATATATGATGACCCTGGATTCAAAGATATGGATAATGCTGATTTTACCGTTGATGAAAACTCTTGTGCATATAAAGCTGGATACAGGAATATTTCCTTTAAGGATGCAGGCTGCACAGATAGTTTTCACAAACTCTTTAAAAAATTCTGGCCGTTAAAACCGAACTACATGTACGGATGGGCTGAAAAAAAAGACCAGGTAGACAATACCTGATCTGTATATTAATAACTCTTCAATATCTCTTCTATTTCATCTTTTGTCGCTAATGTCTCAGAAAATGCAGTAGCGCTTCCTGCTGATAACCCGTATCTTAAAGCATACTCCAAATCCTTCTTTTGCATATATCCTGCTATAAAACCTGCTGTCAGGGAATCACCTGCTCCCACAGTGTTCTTAACTTCTCCTTTTGGCGCATCATGACATATTACCTTGCTATTTTCTGTGACAAGTACTGCTCCTTTATCACCTATTGACACAAGCACATTTCTCGCACCCATTTCCTGCAGTTTTTTCGCATAAAACACTATGTCAGCTTCAGTATGTATTTCTCTATCAAAAAGCTGTCCAAGCTCAGTCCTGTTTGGCTTGACCAGAAAAGGATTATGTTTCAGGGTATTTAGAAGATATTCCTTGACTGCATCGACAATAACATGTATATTCCTTGCTTTTATGTGCCTGATGATATCCGAGTAAATCTCTGCATCAAGGTTTTTAGGTACAGCACCTGCAAGAACCAGATAATCACCATCTTTCAACTTCTCCATCTTCTTAAAAAGAAGTTCTAAAGAATCTTGCAAAATGGCTGGGCCGATGCTGTTAATGTCTGTCTCTTTATCAGATTTTATCTTAACATTTATCCTTGTCATTCCTGAAGGAAGCTCGATAAATTCGTTTTTTATGCCTAAGGAATATATGCCCTGCCGCACGAACTGACCGGTAAAACCTGCTACAAATCCCAGTGCTATACTCTTTATTCCCAGATTATGCAGCACTATGGATACATTGACTCCCTTTCCTCCAAAGAAATATGCTTCTTTTTCAGTCCTGTTAACTTTTCCTAAAACCAGCTCTGGTATCTTTACAGTATAATCCACTGCCGGGTTCATTGTGACTGTGTAAATCAAAATAGCCCCTCCATCTATAAGTCAACTTAAGTATATCATGCCGATATGCTTTTTTAAATTATTTCAACACAATATCCAAAATGAAAAGAGAAGCGAGTATAGTTGGGACAGAAATTATAATGCCGTATTTCACAAAATCGAGGAAAGTATATTTTATTTCATGTTTTTTAAGTATGGATGTCCACATAATACCGGCAAGTGCACCTACAGGTGTAAGGAATGCTCCTATATTTGACCCTATAATTGATCCATAGACTCC
>JBAZFL010000090.1:0-7277 GCA_041653455.1 Clostridia bacterium | reverse complement strand
CAAACGATATCAGCCGGCGTGGTGAAATGGCAGACGCGCTGGACTCAAAATCCAGTATAGGCAACTATGTGTGGGTTCAAGTCCCACCGCCGGTACCAGAAAACGCACTTAGTAGTGCGTTTTTTTACTGAATCTGTATTTAACGCTTATTTACCTATATGCATCTATTGTACCCCAAGCCTTATTATTAAAATCCATCATAGTTGCAGAAAAAGAGGTACCATCAGATGTGAACTTGAAATCCGCTCCTGCAATATTCGCTTCACCATTCGATCTTACGAAATAACTGCCATTAATATATTTGCTTTGTGTATCATCATTTGTACAAAGAATATAATAGTAAGAACCATCTCCGAAGTCCTTTTCATATGTTACTACTGCGGTTACATTAATGTCCGCATTTGTTTCAAAAACATTTAAAATGCCGCTGTATGTTCCAGAGAAATCTATTTTTTTCACAGGTAATTTTATCTTTATTTCAAAGTTCATAGCGTTACTTGAAACTGATTCTGAAGTCAGGACAATAAGATATACCATATTATCATCAGCTGAATCCTTGAGCCCTTTCAATACAGTTCCACAGGTTTTGATATTTCGTCCAATTGCAGAAAGTACCGTTATTTGCGCGCCTTTACACTCGACTTCAGGATCTATTCCATCAGGCAAATTTTTCAAATCATCATCGTCAACAGTAATTGCAATCATCCTGCAACCTTGTCCGCTCATTGATAATTCCGTTGTACCAAGAATGATATCCTCACTTTCTGATTTCAAATCATTATCTTTGGGAATACTTAATTTTAAAGATGAACCAACATCATTACTATAAACATCAGTTAAAAGATTCTTATGCAGCTGGTAAGCATTATACTGGCCTATCTCTCCTCTTGCCATTGCTACATAATACTCATGCGCCCATTCAGATGGATTCCCAACAGTTTGAATAAAAGCATTGTGCGTCCCTCCATTTTCATAGACAGTCTTTATCCATGAATCACTACCTTTTTTGTGAGTCAGAAATGAAATCAAAGGAGAACGCGCATAACCATCCTGCGCTGTATCATTCAATGGTAATGCACTTACAAACTGTTTTTCGAAATATTGATTTGTCAAACTTGTAAATGAAGTATCTTTTGCGCTTGCTTCATAATATGAAGAAGTCGCTTCATCTATCCATTCTGTTGATGAAATTATCCCAGTATAACATCCTTGAACATAATGAAAGAATTCATGCCATAATAACGAATTCAATGCACCTTTTTCATATTTTGCTTTGAAATTATCTGTATTTAGAGTAATATCACCAAACAAAGAATGGTATGATCCAGCATCACTTATTTTCTTTACATGAACATTCATCGGGAAATTATCTTTATCATATACATAACCTATTTTTTCGAATTTTGCATAAGCCTCCTCAAGATCAGAAAGAAGCGCTTTTATTCCATCATACCCAACAAGGCTTGTAAAAAATTTATTATCTATCTTTGTCGGATAATATAGGATAAAATGACCTTCGCCATAATGTACAGAAGATGAAAAAAGCCCTAAATTCCAAACCATATCATTATTAGAAGTAGCGGATCCCAAATTTGCACCCATATAAAGTATTGCATCTGACATATCCTTTGGAACAAATGAAACAGTAGCATTACTATCTTTGACAACGGCTGGGAAATAGAAATATTCAGTTCCTGTTCTCCCATCATCATATTCACATCCCACTCCGATTCCTATCAGCAGAGCAGAATCATCTGCTTTTTTAAAACTTGAAGGCACAGTCATGGATACAGTAACAGGCTTGGCATACGCCATATCCAATGTCAATTCATACAGGTCGGAAGTTAATCCATTGTCAGCTTCATGATTTTTTGGTCTTGAAGTTTTTAAAGATATTAATTTATTAGCAGTAAGATTATTTTCTCCAAAATCAACAGTTATACCTTCTGTTTTAATTTTACCATTTTCTAATGTTACACTGCTTGCGTTGCATCCTGAAAGTATTAGTAAAAAAACTAATAATACTAATAGAATAAGCGTTGCTTTTCTCATGACTTGATCCTCCCATGTTTATGTTTAAGTTTTTAATGCATATTCCAGATTATGTATTACATGCAATTCAGGAACAGAAATCAGAATTTCTCTGACTAGTCATTTTAAGTCGCATTTATAAAAATCATTACAGAATATACATATCTGAAACTATTATACCTATCATTGGAGGTTAAAGCAAATGTAAATATCTATCTGTAATGTTAACTAATTAATGTCCGAAAACATCCGAACTTAGCTTAAAAAATTCAGTACACATCGCATCAATCGCTTCTTTTCTGTGTCCTACTCCTTCAGGATCATGATACCATTTCGCCATAAATCCGCCTTTTTCACTTCCAAGAGCATTAAACATTGTATGGCAGTATTTCCTTATATCGTCAAGTGAACCTTTTACAAATGTATTCTGTATATCGACCGGACAGAAAAAAGTAATTCTGTTCTTGTATTTATTACCTAAATACTCAAGACCCATATTTTGCTGTTGATCCATTTGTATACAGTCAAGCCCTGCTTCTATAAGGTCATCAAGAATAGAACTTATATCGCCGCAGCTATGAAGTATAGTCATCATATTATTGTCATGAGCAGCCTGATATATCTTTTTGTATCTCGGCTTCCATATTTCTCTCCATTTTTCAGGAGAAATCATCAAGGAATTCTGCAAGCCCCAATCATCTGCAAATATAAATGAATCTGCACCATATTGGGCATATCTCTTAATCATATAAATGTTCATATCAGTTAAAAGATCAACAAAATCACAAAGATGACCCGTATTCTCATATATGTCAATCCATGTGTTTTCCAGACCTCTCAAAAAATGTACTCGCTCATAAATTGACATTCCGAAAGCAAGTATAAATTTATCCTTATTGTTTTCAATATTCTCTTTTACACCAATCCATCTGCCATCATCCTTGATATCAGGTATATGTAAGTCATCAAAATCCTCCCATTTTTTAAGCGGAAAATCCTTAACTTCCCCAAGCCTTGATATACCTATATTTTCCCATACGGCATTCCATTCATCCTTGCCTTTTGAAGGCCTGAAGTCCGGATTTGCCTTCATATCAACATACTTGAAATCTGATCCGTATTCCGGCGGGAAATCAAATGCCAGCCTATCCGGATATTTAAACTGCAAAGTCGCTTTTACTACCTGTTTTGAAGTCATCATTTCAATTACCTGCTTTTTTATATTATACTGCTCCTTAATTCTGATACAAAATAAATGGAAAATCAATATATAAATATATTTATTTTGACTAAAACATATTTTATCTGTAATATCAAATTAATAGATATATTTGTGAGGACTGATATGATTCCTGTATTAGAAAACAGATGGTTATTAAATGACACAGTATTGAAATACTATGGTTTACGTAAAAAACCATATACATTTAAAAATACAATAAAAATATCTGTTTCCACATCAAATATAATTAAATCATTTGATGGAATAAAAGAAATGTCTGAATACAGGACTAATTATCAGATAAAGAAGCTAATAAGGGACAAAATAATTATTGATAAACACTCTAAAAAAAGCATACCTGAAACAATTGACACTGCTGTTTTCTGCACAAATTGCTGTTCAAATGATTACATGATTCCTGGTCTGGAATTTAATAACGAAGGATTATGTCCTGTCTGCGCTAATATGTCCTCGCTTAAGAAACTAAAAGATGTGCTGCCTGTAGTTAATACTATCAGTCATAATAATGCTTCAGTATTTGATGTTGCTCTTTTTTATACTGGAGGAAAGGATTCAACTTTCCTTTTGTATTATCTTACACAAGTATTAAGGCTTAAGGTGCTTGCACTGACATGGCACACTCCTTTTATGTCTTCTAATTCCATAACCAGCATGAAAAATGCTCAAAGAATCTTTACAAATACAAACTTTATTTCAAAAAAACTAACTTCAGATGATCAGAAAGCTATATATAAAAAGTCATATGAGCTTATGAAGAACACATGCATATGCCCTTTTGCAGCATATCCTCTTTTCATAGATGATTTAAGAAATTTCAACGTTAAGTATCTAGTATTAGGAAATGAACCGGCTCAGCCAATTAATCTATTATTCAACCTATTATCACCTAAAATTCTATATAATCCCCTTTTTCAAATAATATACCGTACTTCATACAATGTTATAAGGATTTTTAGAGGTAAAAAACCATTACTAAAAGGTCAGATTGAAATGCTCCTTTTACTAGAAACACTGGCTTTTGGTAAACCAGACTACATTAAAACAAAAACTATTAGGAATCCCTTAATTAGAAATATACATGAATCTTTGAAACAGGCAAAAATATTTATGGAAAAATTCCAACAGACTGTTAAACAATCATCAATAGATGGAAATATCCCTGCTCTCATTCATATAGATTTTAATGAAATACTTCCTAATGGGTATGTATGGAAAGATATTAAGACACTTCTTAAAGAAAAAGCCGACTGGAATGATTCTTCAAAAGAAAATATAAGTCTTCACACAAGCTGTCAGATTGAAAAGTGCAAAGAATTTTCCCAGTATCAGTCTTTTAAAGATATGAATAGCGACATAATACCATTTTCTGCTCTTGAATTATCAATTGCTGTAAATTTAGGCTCATTAACAAGAGAGGAAGCAATAAGGGAAATAAAGCTCAATTCCGGTTTTTCTGATGTTGCGCCTGCTGAAACTGAAATAATGAAAAATGCATTTATGTAAAAACTACTGGTTTTCCTTTTCTGTGAATACCTTTTGCAACAATAATTCTTGATATATAGTTTTTAAATACACATTCTCTTGCTTCGAACTCACATACTTTAACACATGCTGCACATCTTATACATTGATTAGCAGAAATATTTAAATTTATATCAATAGCATTTGTCGGACATGCTTGTATGCATTTATTGCATCTTACACATTTCTCTTTGATGACATTAGGGATCTTCAATGTAATACCTGCCAAAAATCTCTGACTGAAGAACATTCCTACAGCTAAATTACTCCTTATTTTAACTGCTTTCTTACTTTCTTTGTTAAATAAAGCATTCTTGAAAAAATTTTCTAATTCAGCATTGTAATTATCATAAATGAAACCTGACATAAAAGCACTTCTATATGAATGCTCTGATGGTAGAGCAATAGCTCCGTAAATCTGTAAGTTTTTTTTATTTAGAATTGCTGCCGCCTGAGAAAGAGCATTCCCTTCAGTTACAGATCCATATGTAGAAACAATAATTGCATTTTTACTATTTATGCTTACTCTTCGCAGATATTCACTAAAAATATCAGGTATTCTCTGTGAATATACAGGAAAAGCTATTACATACAAATCATAAAAAATATGATTTGCATTTTTTTTCTCCCTTAATTCACGTTTTGTTACATCAAGCATATCAACTTCATATCCGTAGCTTTTTAATATATATACCATATTCTTGCATACATTATAAGTATTCCGAGTTGGTGAAAAAAAGCATATCATACATTTCATACAGAATCGCCTTCAAAATCACTTATTGAAAACATAGCCTTAAGCTTTTTATATTCAGATTCTGCTTCTTTATCTAGTATACCTGTAAATGTTGCTCTGATAAGCACATTCTTCATAGTGTGTTCAATAGATGTGAATTCCACTATATCCACACTGTAGCCTTTTGCTCTTAAAGCAAGAACTCTTAATGTGTTTGTAAGCATTTCTGTAAATCTGTCTTTTTGAAGGCCATATGCTAGCATTGGTGTTAGATCTTTGTTATTAATCTGTCTGAATAACTGGTGTTGGCAGCAAGGAACAGAAATAATGAGCTTTGCCTTATTCCTGACAGCACTGCTTAGAAAAATATCTGTTGCGATATCACATGCATGAAGTCCAACCGCAACATCTAAAGAATCATCATATGTTTTAATATCACCGGAAATGAAATCCAAATCTGTCATATTATACTTTTTCGATATTCTGTTCAAATCATTTATAACATCACTTTTAAGGTCAATCCCAGTTATTTTCGTTTGGATATTTCTAATATTCTGCAGGTAATGATACAATGAAAAAGTCAGGTAACCTTTACCGCAACAAAAATCCACAACTCTCATTTTTTCGTTATTAAATGATATTTTACTAAATGCATGGTCAAAAAGCTGTATGAACCTGTTAATCTGTATAAACTTTTTATTACCTTTATCAGTAACAACACCATCTTTATCGCATATCCCAAGGTCAAATAAGAACATAGCCTCTTTCCCATCATTAATAAGATGGTTTTTCTGTCTATTGTGAGTTGTATTTACAACTGATTTAGTTGGCTTATGCCTTCTTTTAATTAAGTCATTGTTCTTATTTCTAAAAATAACTATGTCATATTCATTTGTATATATTATGCATTCTTTAAAACTGGTTAGAATAAGTTTTCTAATCTGTTGGATTACATTATCTCCATCAAAATTTTTATGAAAAGCTTTATTATCAGTAAAATACTCCAGTTGAAAGATTTCATTGATTTTTCTTATTCTGGCTTTATCCATTTTTTCAGTCGATTTCCCAAATGCGACCATTATAATATCCTGTTGTCTTATATCTGAAAAAATATCCATGTAAGGATTATAACATCTTTCACTGCATCATTATAAGTGGTAAAATAATAATAATGCCTTTGGCAAAATTATAAAGGAAGTGATATTATGAAAAAACGTATTATAAAAGTAACAGGATGTCCTGAAGCTGTCGGGCCTTATTCACAGGCAGTAAGAGCTAATGATTTACTATTCGTGTCTGGAAACCTTGCCATAGATGCTCAGACAGGTAAGATTGTTGAAGGAGGAATTGAAAAACAGACCCACACGGTTTTGAAAAACATAACACTTTTACTTAATGGTGCAGGTTTGAATATGAGCGATATAATAAAAACAACTATATTCATTAAAGATATGAATGATTTTTCAAAAGTTAATTCAGTATATGCAGAGTATTTCACTTCTGATTACCCTGCACGCTCTACAGTAGAAGTATCAAGGCTTCCAAAGGATGCTTTAATAGAAATTGAATGTATAGCAAAATATTAATTAGTGGAAGCAGGAACCGCCTATAAACTCTCTTATAATTGAGCTTGGCGGGACTGCTGACGCTTCAATTTTTTCAAATGCTGAGAGTATATCCATTAATCTTCTTGACTCGCAATAAGCTGGGTCATCTTTTTTAACTTTCTTTAAAATCGGATCAGCA
>JBAZFL010000089.1:0-7284 GCA_041653455.1 Clostridia bacterium | reverse complement strand
GAGGCCAGAAGATACAACTCAATCATAACAAGCGGATTTTCTGAAGGCATACAAGGCGCTACGACATCCAAAACTCTAGTGAGGGAAGAAAGCCATATAAACGAGTTTGAGAAAAAAACAGATGATATGAAAAATGCTGCAATAAAAAGCGCGGTATATTCAGGATTATTCTTCCCGATTGTTTCGATATTAGGTATTGTTGGAACTTCATTAGCAATATGGCAAGGTGGAGTAATGATTCTTGGTGAGGTAATTACAGTTGGAACGCTCACACTGTTCATATTGTATACATTGCAGTTTTTCAATCCGATTAATGACATGGCAAGGGTATTTGCAAATTTCCAGTCTTCTCAAGCCGCTGGAGAGAGAATTATGGCATTGATAGAAGCTGAAGTAGATATTAAGGATTCTGATGAAGTTATTCAGAAATACGGTAAGATCACATCAGATATGCAAGTTCCGAAATTGAAAGGTTCAATAAGATTTGAGAATGTGTCCTTTCAGTACATAGAAGGTGAGAGAGTGCTAGATACATTCAATCTGGATGTGGAACCTGGGCAGTGCATAGCATTAGTAGGAGAAACCGGATCTGGAAAGACCACGATAGTAAATCTGGCTTGCAGATTCTATGAACCTACTGAAGGGACAATATATGTGGATGGTGAGGATTACAAGAAAATACCATTAATGCACATTCACAAGAATCTTGGGTACATGCTTCAGTCTCCGCACCTTTTCAGCGGGACGATAATGGATAATATCCGTTACGGAAAGGAAGAAGCTACAGATGAGGATGTTATGAATGCTGCGAAAATGGTTGAAGCCCATGATTTCATAATGAAATTTGAAGATGGATATAATCATGTAATTTCCAAAGGTGGTGGCGGCATATCTACCGGACAGAAACAGCTTATCTGTATTGCAAGAGCGATTGTAAATGATCCATGCATTTTCGTGCTAGATGAGGCGACCAGTTCAGTGGATACGCAGACCGAGAAAGCTGTGCAACGTGCTATTTCCAAGGTGTTAAGCAACAGGACAAGCTTTGTTGTAGCGCACAGGCTGTCGACTATAAGGGAAGCGGACAAGATACTGGTAATTGACAAAGGACATGTAATAGAACAAGGAAGCCATGATGAGCTAATGAAACTTAAAGGCCACTATTATAACCTCTACACAAATCAGTTTATCGAAGACAGCAATAAGGATATATTCGGCACTTCTGAACTGATACCGGCAGAATGCCAATAAGTGTATAAGATGCGCATCCGTAAGGGTGCGTGTTTTTTCATATAATACGATTGAAAAGTAAAGGTGATTATGGAAATAGATAAAGTTACATTGATTAATGCTCTTAAGAAAAAATTCAACAAGGATATTGATGATGTCATATATGAAGCAAGTGAATTATGCGGTGGAACAGTAGGAGAGGTCATAAAAATAGAAGGTTATGCAATTTCTGGAAACAGAATACCTTTTAAACTTGTTCTGAAAACACAAAATAAGTGGGACAGGCATCTTGACTTTCCTTGCTGGAGACGCGAATATGACATATATCTAAACAAACTGGATAAGAGCATATCACGATTTATAAAGCTGCCAGAGTGCTATCTGCTTGAAGAAAATCACGACAAGACAAAGATATGGATGGAGTTTGTTGAAGGAATGAGTGGTGAAGAGGATATTGATGATAAGAAGCTTTCTTTAGCTGCTGGAAAATTAGGCATGCTTCAGGCTGACTTTCATAAATCCGGCAATTTTGATCTTCCATATATACGCAGCTTTCCTGCAGTGGAATCAAGTTTTGACCTTTGGTATAAATACACAGAAGAAGTTTTGAAGAAACCTATTTCAGGCTTTCCAAACAACATAAGAGAGATACTGAATCAATATGCAATGAATTCAAATGAGTTACTAGCATCTTTTAAAACTCTTCCTCTTACATTATGCCAAGGAGATGTTCATCATGATAACCTCATATTCAGACCAGATAATTCAGGTTTTGATATTTATCTTCTAGACTGGGACAGCGCAGGATACGGATATATGGGAGAAGATGCCATCGATATGCTGCTGGAAGCTTTTTTGTATACAAAAAGGAATGTTTCTTTAATGAATGAGTATAAAAGAAGTATACTGGACAGTTACTTTACAGGAGCAGGAAAATCCGGTTTTGATTATTCCATTCCAGATAAGACTGTAACGGATTTATTCGCATATTCCTGGGGCTTCAGGGTTGCGAGCCATTATCTATACTTCAAGACAGATGAACAGAAAAGAAGATGCATAGACATACTTAATGTCATGTTCAATCTGGAAAAAAAGGATTAATCATCATCCTCTTCAAAAGCTATATTAAAGCAGTGAGTCTGTAGTGAAGACAATGTTCTGAATTGCTCAGCATATTTGAATTTTGTACCCTTTGATGCTATCTTCGCTAGTTCTTTTACGAACATCAGAAGGTTATTATCAACCTGCGATTTGTGGCATTTTATGGAATCCATCTTCTTGTCCATGTATTTTGATATATCCACTTTTCTGTTCGGTTTGTCAGTATAGTAAAAAGCAAGAATAGGTGTTGTCCATATTTCATGTCGGGCTTTTCCGTCTTCTGAGTATGGATAAAAATCACACATAGCATCAAGTACTGCATATTTTACTGCAGTACCTGTCTTTATATGGTCGCTGTGGCATTCAGTTGCAAGGTTGGGATCGACAGTGAATACGGCATCCGGTTTTATTTCCCTAATAACTTTCAAAATCGCTTGCGATATCTTTTCAACTGGTTCCTGTGTCTTATCGCAGAAACCTAGAAATCCCGCATTTTTTACATTTAAAAAATTCTGTGCAGACAATGCTTCCAACTGGCGGGTGGTAAAACCTTCCTTTTCCTGTTCCAGTCTTCTGTCATCGGTTACAGTAAGTTCAAATACTTCTGCTCCTGAATCAATAAGCATTGCCATAATCCCTCCAGCACCTATCTGATTGTCATCAGCATGAGGCTGTATGAAAAGAGCTCTCTTAATGCCTTTTAGTTTTGGCGGTTTCCTTAAATGCGAAATAATAGGATTATCCATTGTTCACCTCGATAATGAAATTATATCATAATACCTTTGTTTGTTCATATATAGTTCAATATGGTCATATATTATATAGTTACAAAGCTGAATTTAACTAATATTAACAGTTTTGAAAGGAGATTAAGCAGATGAAAGAAATTTACGCAGTTACAGGAGCATTAGGATTCTTAGGAAATGCTATTGTTGACAACCTGCTTTCTAAAGGAAAAACAGTTAGGGTTTTAGATATTGGACAGGACAAGCATGGATTACTGAAAGACAAAAATGTGAAGTTTTTCAGAGGCGATATCTGTCTTACTTCATCTTTAGAGGATTTTTTTACAGTAGAAGAAGATGATTTGCTTATTGTAATTCATGCTGCTGGAGTTGTTTCAATTTCTTCAAAATATAGTCAGGTTATGCATGATGTCAATGTTTTGGGTACACAGAATATCGTGGATATGGCAATAAAGCACAAAATCAAGAAATTGGTTTATGTCAGCAGTGTTCATGCCATTCCTGAACTGCCCAAGAATGAAACAATAATTGAAACTTTGAATTTTGATCCTGTCCTTGTTAAGGGGGAATACAGCAAAAGTAAAGCTATAGCTACCAAGATTGTATTAGATAGCATTAAAAAAGGCCTGGATGCAGTTGTAGTTCATCCTTCTGGGATAATTGGACCTGGAGATTATGCAGGTGGGCATACCACACAGCTTGTAAAGGACTGTGCTAATGGCAACCTTACAGCTTGTGTTAATGGAGGCTATGACTTTGTTGATGTGCGTGATGTTGCAGAAGGTGTAGTATTGGCAGCGGAAAAAGGCATAAGCGGAAATACATATATACTGTCAGGAGAATATTATCCAGTAAGAAAAATTACTGATGCGATATGCTCTGTAATAGGCAGAAAACAGATAAAGACCATTCTGCCTCTGTGGTTTGCTAAAATGACTGCTCCTTTTGCAGAACTTTATTACAGGATAAGAAAACAGAAGCCTTTGTTTACAAGTTATTCACTATATACATTGCAGAGTAATTCCAAATTCAATTCTAAGAAAGCTCAGGATGAACTCGGATACAAAAAGAAATTTTCCTTGAAGCAGTCTATAGAAGACACATACTTGTGGTGTAAAGCAAATGACTTAATAAATCGCAAAAAGAAGGCTGGAGGGAAAGTATAAATATATTAAAAGGTATAGTAAGCTGATACTTTGTAAGAATCTGATTTATCAATCTTAACAACAACCGGACCATTAATAAGCAGAGGAGCATCCTTTGCTTTTTCTTTTAGCATGATGAAATACTTGCACCATATATGGTCATCAAGTTTAACCATGTTCATGGGGTCATAACCGCATATTGTAAAGGAGTTTTCTGTACATACTGGCTTTTTGTCAAAGAACTCGGAAAATAGTTTCTGCTTATTAACCAAATAATCCTTTAGTGATGTATCAATTGTATCTTTGCATGTATAAATTGGCAACGCACCGCAAGAGATATTTTCAGATACCAGTTCATAAACAGTCTGGCTTTCTTTTGCAATGTCATGATGAAAGGGTATATCCGCTTTATGCAAAGCAAGCAAGAGCAAAGCTCCGGAAAAATATGAAAGCCTGCGGTTGTCAAATAAAATAGCTGACGTATCAGAAAGATTCTCAATGTATTTATTAATCTTATTGCCATACTTTTCTGCATCAAGCTGTTCTAAAGCTCTAAAACCTACATATTCAGCCATTCCTTCTACAGTTTCAATACAGTACTCATAATCGATATGCTCTTTGATTATTTCTTTCCTTCTTTTTCTGGAAGCTATTAAATCCGATAGATACTCTTTAACTTTCTTTTTATCATTTTCCTTTACTGCTTTAATAATCAACTGGTTTTCAGCATACTTAAAAAGGATATTTTCCAGACTCACTGGATAATCCAGTGCCTTTAAATCATTCGGGAATCTTTTCTCACCTAATTCATACTGATATGCATGGAACATTTCATGTACCATGTTAGCAGCAAGTATAACAGGATCTTCCTTGGTATAGTCGTCAATTTTCCATATGGCAATCTGTTCGTCATCGTATTTTATGGTGGTATTACCTAAAAAGCATTCCTCATAATCTATTGTTTTGTTTTTAAGATATACCTTATCGTTTGTATATAAAGCGAAGTGATATGCATGTAATCCATCCCATAGTGATTCAAAATCTACTTTGCATATCTGTTCATAAACCTTATCATATAAAAGTCTCATGCTTTACCTGATTTCCTGTTCTTAAACACTACAATTTCTGCATCTGTTCCGTCTTTTCCGTATTCACATACAAGAAGGAAATTCTCATCTGCAATAATTCCGTAACACCTGTTGCTGTTCTTTTTTTCAAGTTGATAACCGATATAGATTTTGTTGTCATCAAGAAGTTTTACAGCCTGACCGCTTGGCAGAGTATATTCAAGATTAACGTATGAGCCTAACAACGCGTTTAACTCTGTTACCTTTTCCATATCTTCAATATCAAGTTTATTAAATTCCTCTATAAGCTTTTCCTGAAAGGTACAGGAATTATCAGGACATTCAGCGCATAAGTTTTGTCCCTTGTCTAGACAACATTTAGCAATTACACAGTCTTTACCGAATGGACGGCCGTGAGTAGCAACACATCCGCCACAAGTTTTAAATAATGGACATATAGAGCAGTCTAACCCACAAATTGTATTCAAGTCAATTCCTCCAATTAGTAGCAAATTACTAAGATTATTATAGTTTATTATGTGTATTATTGAAACCACATATATCAATTGTTTGAGTGCTTTATTTTGTATGATTAGCATGTTAGTGTGATTAATTAAATGTAACAAAAAACCTCTCTTATCCAAGATGATAAAAGAGGTTACTTTGATGGTGAAGATGATTGGACTTGAACCAACGACCTCTTGCATGTCAAGCAAGCGCTCTAACCAACTGAGCTACACCTCCGTGCCTATATATATTACAATATGCGAAGCAATCCTGCAATATTAAAAGTCTGAAGATATAATAAGTTTTCACTGTCACGTAGAGACTTTTCCAAAGTAATAGGTCCTCTGCTTATGGAAAACAGGGAAGTGATGCCATAATCTTTTAATACTTCAGCATCTTTTGTCACTGCTCCTGATATGCAGATTACCGGTTTGCTATATTTTTTAGAAAGTATTCCGACCCGCATGGGAAGCTTGCCGTATTTAGTCTGTGAATCAGTATGACCTTCTCCAGTTATAACTATGTCAGAGTCTTTTATTGTATCTTCCAAATCAGTATAACTTAAAATAACATCAAATCCGCTTTTTATAACCGGCTTGCAGACCGTCATAAGTCCTCCGACTAAACCGCCTGCAGCACCTGAACCAGCGACATTTGATATATCTTTATTTAGCTGTCCTTTGAAGATTCTGGCAAGGTTTGTAAGACCGGCATCAAGCTCAACAACTTGAGCTGGTGTAGCTCCTTTCTGAGGAGAGAATATGTAAGCCGCTCCTTCTTTGCCATGATATACATTTTCTACATCACAGGCGAATTCTATATATACATCCTCTAATTCTTTAATAACACCTCGTGCGTCAATACTGTCGACATTAACCATTGCAGCACCGCAGGGATTTAATACATTTTTATCCTTATCATAAAAAATCATCCCTAAAGCTGCTAGTGCGCCCATACCTCCATCAGATGTCGCAGTCCCTCCAAATCCTACAATAATTTTTCTATACCCTTTTTCCAAAGCTGCCCTTATTAACTGTCCTGTACCATAGGATGAAGCTTTCATTGGATTAAGCTCGTTTTTAGGTATACCCTGTATGCCTGAAGCGCATGCTGATTCGATAACAGCAGTCTCATTATCGCCAAGCACTCCAAAGTATCCTGTCATTTCATTGCCGAAAACTCCTTTAACTGTAACATACTCAATATATCCTTTAGTAGCGAATACCAAACAGTCAACAGTACCTTCACCGCCATCAGCCATAGGGTACTTATATACAAGACATTCATGCATTGCATCAGTTAATGCTCTGTCAATTATGTCACAGCATTTCATTGCGCTCATGCACCCTTTATATGAATCCATTGCTACTGCTATCTTCATGCTTATACCTCTGTATACTTTTATGGTACTACCTAATTGCTGATTCCGCTCTCCACATGTCTGCATTGTATCCCATCATGTTGAAAAGTTTATCGGTACATTCATCA
>JBAZFL010000088.1:0-7289 GCA_041653455.1 Clostridia bacterium | reverse complement strand
TTCCTTTGTGCTGGCTGAAAGCGTAGCAAGAAGGCTCAGGGAACACGGTCTTAAGGGAAAAACAGTACAGATATATATAAGAGACTGTGACCTGGAAGGTTTTGAAAGACAGGGCCAGCTTTCTGATTACACGAATATATCTACGGAAATAGCCCAAAGAGCTATAAAACTGGTAAAGGCCAACTGGTACTTCCAAAAGCCTGTGAGAAGTTTCGGGATAAGGGTCACAGACCTTGCAAGTTCTAAAGGGCCGATACAGATATCAATATTCAGAGAAGAAAATAAGCGGTTTAAGGCTATGGATCTGGAATATTCCATAGACTCGATAAGAAAAAGATACGGGCCGTATGCAGTACAAAGGGCGGCTCTCTTATGTACGAGATCATTTGGCGATTTGTCTGATACTACGGAAGCCCTTATGCGGGAAGTCTCGTTTAACACAGGAGAAGCAAGATGACAGAAGATAAAAGGATAAAGGAATACGTAAACGTTACTGTAAAATTTAAAAAAGATGGCAGCATGATACCAGTTAATATCGAATGGGAAAATGGCAAGATATATACAGTAGACAGGATACTGGATATAAGAAATGCTGCAAGCTTGAAAGCTGGGGGTTGCGGAGTGAGGTACTTATGTAAGATAATGGGTACGCAGACATATATATTTTTTGAGGAAGACAAGTGGTTTGTGGAAAGGAAGACACTATGTGCGGAAGATTCTTGAATCTTGAAGAAAGAGAGATATTTCCTTCAGATCTTGTTGAAATAGAAACTATACAGGGTACAATGGATAAGATATGGGGAGTAGTGAATAAATATAATAACACAACCTTGATTAATGCAAGGGGAGAAACAGTTCATGAGCTTCCTATGTTCAAGTATATGAATCCATGTATAATACCTTCAATAGGCTATTTTGAGTGGGATAAGGAAAAGAAGAAATATCTTTTCACGAAAGGAGACCATTCAATTATTCATATGGCCGGAGTATACAGGGATGACAGATTCGTTATAATCACAAAAGACGCTTATGACCAGTTCATGCCGATACATAATCGCATGCCATATATATTATCAATAGAGGATATACCAGCATGGCTGGAGAAAAAACAGCTAAAGCACAGGCAGGGGGAATATATATATAAAAAGGCTTAAGGGGGAAGAGCAATGCCAAAATCAACAGTTCAGAAAGCAAAATTACTTCACATATACAGGATGCTGTATGAAAAAACTGATGAAGATCATGTAATGACTGTAAATGATATGATACAGCAGTTATCTTCGTCAGGTATTAATGCTGAAAGAAAAAGCATATATGATGACATAAAGGTATTGAAAGAGTTAGGATGTGACATAGTCGGAGTAAAATCTAAGACATACGGTTACTATATGGCATCAAGAGAATTTCAGATACCAGAACTTAAGCTCATAATAGATGCTTTGGTTTCCGCACGGTTTTTAACAGAAAAAAAGACCAAAGAGCTTATTGACGGTTTATGCAAACTTGCATCAAGACATCAGAAGAAAGAGCTTGTGAGAAATACCGGAGTATACAGCAAAGCTAAAAGCAAGAATGAGAATGTCTATTACAACATTGACAGCATAAATGAGGCTATATCAAAAAATGCCAGGATAAGATTCAGTTATTTTGATTATGATGTTGATAAGAACAAAGTATACAGAGGCGTGAAAGGCAAATACAAGGTATCCCCTTATGCTCTTATCTGGGAAGATGACTGTTATTATCTTGTCTGCTATTATGAAAGATATAACATCACCCAATTTAAAGTGGATAAGATGGAATCTATAGAGATACTGAAGGAAAAGATTGATACTGATAAAAGAAATGAGTTTGATCTTGTGTCATATACTAAGCCGATGTTCAATATGTTCAAAGGGGATCCTGTCAAAGCTGAAATTGTATTTGATATCTCTCTTCTGAATGTCGTATTTGACAGGTTTGGTCTGAATGTCACTATATACCCTGTTGACAAGAACAGGTTCAAGGCATTTTTAGATGTCTCTATAAGTCCGACATTCATCTCATGGCTTTTTACATTCAAAGATAAAGCTGAAGTGCTAGCGCCTCAGCCACTGTTGGAGGAGATAAAGAGCACGCTGGATAAGCTATCAAAACTATATAACTGATTTTAATACAAATATATTAGAAATAATTTGCTTCATCTATGCTATTTAGTGCATATTAAGCATTATATATCTTTTATTTATTCATTCACTTGATTAAATATTAAGTGTCACATAAAATATATAGAAATATGGGGGTGAATATATGGCAAGAGTATACAACTTCAGTGCAGGTCCTTCTTGCATATTTGATGAAGTCTTAAAAGAGGCTTCTTCACAGATGCTTGAATATAACAATGCTGGAATGAGCGTTATGGAGATGTCTCATAGATCAAATGATTTTGAGGAAATAGTAAAAAGATGTGAAAGCAATTTAAGGAGCCTTATGATGATCCCGGATAATTATGAGGTTCTTTTTTTACAAGGGGGGGCTTCTTTGCAGTTTTCAATGATTCCGATGAACCTGTTGAGAAATGGAACAGCTGATATTGTTCATACGGGGATCTGGACAGAAAAAGCCATAAAAGAACTTAACAGATTAGGAAGAGCCGAAGTTATTGCAAGCAGTGAGGATAAAGTATTCTCATATATACCAAAGATAAATGAATCCATGATTCACGATGATGCAGATTATCTTTACATATGCCAGAACAATACGATATTCGGAACAGTATATAAAGAACTGCCTCCAGCAAAAGAAAAACCTCTTGTAGCGGACCTTTCCAGCTGTATATTATCTGAACCGATTGATGTTTCAAAATATGGAGTTATATTCGCAGGAGCTCAGAAGAATATGGGAATTGCCGGACTGACAATAGTCATTATCCAAAAAAAACTGATTGAGGAAAGGAAAAATATCCCCTCGATGCTTTCATATAAAGTTATGGCAGATAATAAGTCCATGTATAATACTCCGCCGACTTATGCTATATACATATGTGATCTTATTTTAAAACATATAATTGAAAAAATAGGAGGATTGTTGGAGATGCAGAGGATAAACAGGATAAAAGCTGATCTGTTATATTCATATCTGGATAATTCTTCTTTATTTAAAAACCCGGTATGCAGAAAAGACCGTTCTCTTATGAATGTCACATTTGTAACCGGAGATGATAATACAGACAGAAATTTCATACTTCAGGCCGAACATGAAGGTTTTGTAAACCTTAAAGGTCACCGTCTGGCAGGCGGTATGAGAGCAAGCATATATAATGCTATGAGTATTGAGGGAGTTAAAGCATTAATATCTTTTATGGAAGAATTCGAAAGGAAGAGATGACTATGTATAAAATCAAAGTAATTAATTCTATATCAGAAAAAGGATTAAGTCTGTTCACAAAAGATTATCAGATATATAGGGAAACAGAAAATGAGGATGCGCTTCTGGTAAGAAGTGCAGATTTGACTGATTATGCTTTTTCTGATTCGCTTAAAGCAATAGCCAGGGTAGGTGCCGGAGTTAATAACATTCCAGTCGAAAGATGCACAAAAAATGGCATAGTGGTCTTTAACACTCCAGGAGCAAATGCTAATGCGGTGAAGGAACTTGTATTTGCAGGACTATTGCTATCAAGCCGCTGTATTTATGATGGATTGTCATGGATTCAGAGTCAGAGAGAAAATTGCAATATAGCAAAAGATGCAGAGAATCAGAAGCAGTATTATGTCGGGAATGAGCTGATTAATAAAAACCTGGGAGTTATAGGTTTAGGAGCAATTGGAGTATCTGTCGCTAATCTTGCACTTCATTTTGGAATGAATGTATATGGTTATGATCCTTTTATATCAGTAGAGAATGCATGGAAATTATCAAAAAATGTCAAGCACTCATATTCTTTGGATGAGGTTTTTAAAAACTCTGATTATATTACTCTTCATCTGCCATTGAATAATGATACAAAGGATATTATAAATGAAGCATCTGTTAAAAAGATGAAACAAGGAGTCAGGCTTTTAAATTTCGCAAGGGATGCGCTTGTAAATGAAAAAGCTCTGCTCAACGGTATTGAAGCAGGTAAAATAGCAAATTATGTTACAGATTTTCCTGTTCAAAGCCTTATAGGGCATAAATGCATACTTATATTGCCTCATATAGGCGCATCTACAAAAGAAAGCGAAGAAAACTGTGCAGTTATGGCCGTTAACGAGCTTATGGATTTCTTGTATTTCGGCAATATAACGAATTCTGTTAATCTGCCTGACTGCCGGCTGGATATCAGCGGGAAAATGAGAATTTGCTGTATTCATGAGAATATACCCAAAATGATATCCAGCATATCGAATATCCTTTCGTCAGCAAATGCAAATATTGAAAACCTGTTAAATAAATCCAGAAATGATTATGCATATACCATGATAGATATTGATGAGATATGTGATGACAAAATAATAGAAGATATCAAATCAATACCTGGGATTATTAAGGTTTCAATATACTGTTTTGGAGGAAATAAATGATAGACGGACATGTTCATCTAGAAAAAGGACCCTTGGATCTTGACTATCTAGATGAGTTTGTTTTTTATGCCCAAAAAGCCGGATTAGAAGGAATTCAGATACTTGACCACACTCACAGATTTACAGAGTTTGCAGAAATTTACAGGGGAATTCGGAATGCATCTTTGCTCCAGCAAAACTGGATAGATGACAGGATGAAAGACAGCTTATCAGATTACATTTCTTTAATTGATCAAGCAAAAAAGAAAAAGTATACGATAAATTTGAAATTCGGTCTTGAAGTATGTTATACAAAGAATACGGAGCATATATTAAAAGGTATTCTTAGAGCCTATAAATTTGATTTCTTAGTTGGAGCAGTCCATTCAGTTTTCGATTATTTATATGACATTGATTCATTTTCCAAAGAACTATTATGGAGCAGGTATTGTGCTGATGATATTTACAAAGAGTATTATGAGAACATGCTATCGTTAATTAAAAGCGGACTCTTCACCCAGGCAGCTCATCCGGATGTGATAAAGCTATATAACATATATCCAAGCTATAATCTTATAGATACATACTCTGATATAGCAAAACTGGCATTAGAAAAGGATATATATATTGAGAATAACTTTGGCTGCTATTATAGGTATGGTCATATGGATTTAGGATTGTCAGAACAGTTTCTGTCTGTTTTAAGAAATAAAGGAGTAAAAATCATTCTAGCAAGCGATGCTCATGTTCCTAAAGATGTAGGCAGATGTTTCTATGAATATATTAAAAGAGCTGCTCTTTAGCGGTATATTTTGCTATTGAACAACTCTTGTTAATATAATATTCCTAATTTTCAGTTTAAATTGCTATTCAGCATCTCTTATATCTGTAATGACAGAACCGCCCTGGACTATAACCCAGCCCCATTTAATACGGGCTTCCATTTCCATTTTTTCCAGAAGCTCAGGAGTGATGGATTCAGCTATAAGCCTGTTTGCTTCAGCTTCTGCTTGTGCTTCAATAATCCTTGTGTCAGCTTCAATTTCTGCTTTTTCCTTATTTGCAGATGCTTCTATGACCCTTTGCTGAGCTTCTATCTGCACACGTAAACGTTCCTGTTCAGCTGTTTCAACACGTTTTTTGGCGATAGCTTCATCCTGAATGGCTTTTTCTATTTCCGCTCCTGCATCAGTATCTGTAAAGTTTATGGATACGAACTGGATGCCGTTTACTGCAAAACGTTTTGTAAGCTCCTCTTCAATGCCTAAATAAAGCTCATTTCTTCTTTCACCTAATACCTCAATAATATTAAATTTTGTAGAAATAGCTTCAATACTTCTCTGCACAGTCGGAGCTACCAGGCTGGTTGTTACATTCTGCAAAGTCCTATACTGCTTAAAAACTTCAAATGCTTTTTCAGGGGAGACTTTGTATTTTACGTCTATTGTCATCTGGACATACTGGCTGTCCTTTGTCTGGCCGGTTATACCGGTTAGAGTGCTTGTCTGTACTTCTGTACTTATTACATACACAGTATCGAAAACACCTTTAAAATGCCAGCCTTCAGGAAGAGTTTCTTCCTTTACGCCAGTAAACGGGCTGTACTGTACTCCTACTGAGTTTGCAGGTATTACTGCAATTGATGCAATAAAGAACGATATTATGAGAGGCAGTACTGCGACGATGCAGTTTGCACGGATCTTCCTGCTGCTGTCTTTCTTGCTGTTAAAATAGATTATCACGGCTAATAATGCGAGTGAGATTACTAATCCTGCTATCAATGTTGACATATTACATGCTCCTTTTCTTTGAAAGTGTTATTTGCTTTTTCATTTTTACCACTTTTCCGAATACAATATTATATGTTTATCAACATCAAGTCAAATATCTTGTAAACCTTGGTAATAATGATAAAATAGGAAAAGGAGGAATTTATATGTCATATGATTTAGGAATGCAGGCTATAAACCTTGAAATGCCTGATGTGGTGCCAAGGACTGAATATGCTTACCAATTAGCTTATGGTCTGCTAAAAGCGGTTACAGGGATAGATGTTGATAAGGATTCTGATGGAGATACTAAATTTGATGCAATAACCTCATTTGAAAGAAGTTGGGATATATCCCTTTTTTGGGCTACAAAGATTGGAAGCGGAATTTTCGGAGAGCAAAGAACAACTATGGGCCATTCGGGATTTGAAGAAGGTTATAAGGATTATAAAGATAATAAGCGTACGGCCTTTACCGATCTAGAACAGATATACAATCTGGACTTTGATGAAACTTATGGAAGTATAAATATAAAAGAAACTGCAGACATGTTTTATGAAGACCTTATTCAAAGAAGCAAGCGACATCCAACCGGAGTAAACACAACAGGAATATATGTAACATGCATATCAGGCATGCTGGAAATTCTTGGATGGGATATGCTTCTTTTAGCTGCTGGAGAAGATGCGAAAAGATTCGGAGAATTCGCTATCAGATACTCAAAGTGGATATCACAGTACTTTAAAGCTCTTGCCCAGTCAAAAGCTCCTGTATGTATGATTCATGACGATATGGTATGGTCCTCGGGTCCATTCATTGCACCTTCATGGTATGATAAATACGTTTTCCCGTATGTTAAACAGAATATCTCGTATTTAAAGGAAGCGGGCAAAAAAGTCCTATTCACCTGTGACGGAGGATATGATCTGTTTGTTGACAGATTTGCAAAAATGGGTGTGGATGCATTTATATTCGAACCTCTGACAAATTTAAAGTA
>JBAZFL010000087.1:0-7399 GCA_041653455.1 Clostridia bacterium | reverse complement strand
TTTCTCCATACAGCGATGTTCAGTTGTTATACAGCACTGTATGGAGAAACAAGGCTATTATGGATACCTATGAACCTGGCTCGACTTTTAAGTCAATTACTACAGCTATGGCTCTTGAGGAGGATATAGTAGAGCTTGATACGATTGTTGATGATTATCCTGTAACTGTATTTGGAGCTACTATTCACTGCTGGTCAAAAGAGTATCCTCATGGGACTGAAACATTTTTGCAAGCAGTATATAATTCATGTAACCCTGTATTCGTAAAGATATCTCATTTAATCGGAGTGAAAACTTTTTATGAATATGTTGAAGCATTTGGATTTAAGGATAATTCTGGTATAGAGTTGACTGGTGAAGGCAAGAGCATTTTTCATGATGATCCTACTAAATTGGATATGTCTGTTGCTTCATTCGGACAAAGATTTCAGATAACGCCTATTCAGATGGTCGCAGCATACAATGCAATAGCAAATGGCGGATATCTGATTCAACCCAGTCTTGCAGATGCTATTGTAGATAAACAGGGGAATGTTATATTTGATTTTGAACCGCAGAATGTCAGACAGGTTATCTCAAAGGAAACTTCAGATAAGCTTAGAATCATACTTGAAGGTGTAGTAACAGAAGGCGGCGGGAAAAATGCTTATGTTGATGGGTATAGGGTAGCAGGTAAAACAGGAACAAGTGAAACTACAGTTGATGATGTTTATGTATCATCATTTATCGGTTTTGCTCCTGCAGATAATCCTGTAATAACTGTTCTTTTTATAGTTTTCAATCCTCAAGGGGATTCATATTATGGAAGCCAGGTTGCAGCACCATATGCAAAATTAGTATTCGAACAGGTTTTAGAAACATTATCTGTCGAGAAACAAGGAAATACATCTGCAGATGAGAGTTTTGTATATGTACCCAATTTAAGCGGTTATAATGTGGAAAAAGCGGCTCAAAAAATTAAAAGTTATGGTTTGAATTTTGAAATTGAAGGAAGTACAGCCGGTGAAGATGTTACAATAATGTATCAATATCCTGAAAGCGGTACGAAGATATCATCTGATGGAGTTATAATACTATATACATATGTTCCGGACAGTAAAAAAACAGTGAAAATCCCGTATCTTGTCGGAAAAGATAAAGCATATGTTATGAAAACGCTTAAGGATTTAGGTTTGAATATTGACGCCGATGGTGATGGAGCATGCATACTGATACAGTATCCGGCTGGTTCATATGTTGAGAAAGGTTCTATTGTTAATATTACTTTTAGGTTTACTGATTATTTAGATTAATGGAGGACATATGCTTTTAAAAGATTTGCTTAAAAATACTGGTTATAAAAGAATATCGAATAATAGTGATATAGATATTTCAGACATATCCTTTGATTCAAGGAACACAAAAAAAGGGCACTTGTTCATCGCTATTGACGGTGCTGATGATGACGGGCATAAATATATCAGCAAAGCAGTTGAAAATGGCGCATACGCTATAACTATAACAAAAGATTATGAAAATTACGCAAAGCAATATCCCGAAGTAATTATAATCGAAACCGAGGATTCAAGAATATTCCTAGCGAAAACTTCCGCAGCATATTTTGGAAATCCAGCTAGCAGTCTGAGCATTGTAGGTATAACAGGAACAAAAGGAAAATCCACAATTTCCTATATGATAAAAAACATTTATGATAAAGCAGGAATAACCTGTGCAGTAATAGGCACTGTCGGAGTTATATATAATGGAAAAGTAATCAACACATCGCAAACTACTCCATCAGCATATGAGTTGAATAACATATTCAATATAATAAGAAATGATAGTATTTCTAACTGTGTAATGGAAGTCTCTTCAATAGCGCTTAAGATGAACAGGGTTTTTGGTATTAATTATGACATAGGAATGTATACCAATCTAACACAAGCTCATATAACTCAGAGAGAACATCCTGATTTTTTGGATTATTTTGAATCCAAAATGAAGATTTTTGAAAAAAGCGATGTAATCATTATAAATATTGATGATGCAAATGTGAAAAAAGCAATAGAACAGTATAAAAGTACTGGTAAATACAAAACTTTGCATCAGAAGATATTTACTATCGGAATCGATAATGAAGCTGATATAACAGCAAAGGATATTACATATGAGAATGATAGAAGCAATTTTACTTTTGAAGGACTTAACAAGGAATTCGAAATCACCATAGATATGCCAGGAAGATTCAATATATACAACAGTCTTTTTGCGATTTCAGCTTGTTTACTTAAAGGGATTGATGTTGTATTCGTAAAGAAAGGGCTTATGGATGTGGTAGTAAAGGGACGTTGCGAGAAGGTAGAGGCCGGCAAGGATTATACTATTATGATTGATTATGCTCATACTCCTGACAGCCTTGAAAAATTGCTTATAGCGGTCAAAGAAACAAAAACTTCAGGAAGGATTATATGTCTATTCGGTTGTGGAGGAGATAGGGATAAATCAATGAGGCCTATGATGGGAAAGATATCAGGAGAAAATGCTGATTTCTCAATAATAACTTCAGATAATTCAAGAACAGAGAAACCAGAAATTATAATTAAAATGATAGAGGAAGGCATTAAAAATACAAAAGGCAAATATATCTGTATAACAGATAGAACTGATGCTATTGAATATGCAATATATAATGCAAAAAAGGATGATCTTATAATACTTGCAGGTAAAGGACATGAGACATACCTTGATGTAATGGGAAAAAAGACTCATTATGATGAAAGAGAGATTATTCATAAAATACTGGAAGGAATGAAATGAAAATAAAACTAAGTAAGATATATAAATTTTTCGAAGCTGAGTATAATAATGGTTATGATAATATTGTTACAGGAGTATCAATAGATTCAAGGACTATAAAAAAAGGAGACCTTTTCTTTGCTATAAAAGGAGATAATTTTGATGGTCATGATTTTATAAATAACGCTATGAATTCTGAAGCTGCAGCAATAGTTTGCTCAAAAAAAGATAAATATATAAATGATAAAGTTATTTATGTTGAAGATACTCTGAAAGCATTAAAGGATTTAGCAAAATATTACAGGCTTACTCTTGATATTCCATTTATCGCTGTTACAGGAAGTAATGGAAAAACTACTACTAAGGAGTATATAAATGCTGCATTATCCGCATCGCTTAAAACCAGCTATACAAAAGGTAATCTGAATAATCAGACAGGTGTACCTTTAACTATATTTTCTATTAATGAGGATTCAAACGCTGCAGTTATTGAAATGGGAATGAATAATCCGGGTGAGATAAAGGAATTATCCTCCATTGTAATACCGGATATTGCAGTTATTACTAATATAGGTACAAGCCATATCGGACGACTTGGAAGCAGAGATAATATTTTTAGAGCAAAAAAAGAGGTTCTGGAGTTTCTTAATAATGGTTATCTGGTTATCAATGCAGACGACGATATGTTATGTAATATAAAGAGTAATAATAAGTATAAGGTAATTCGTACAGGAATTAATGCTGATAGTCTTGATTATGCAGCAAAAGATATTGTTTTCAATAATGATAATACTTACTCTTTTTCTGTTAAGAATTCCAGAATAAAACTCTCTATACCAGGAATTCATAATGTAAACAATGCTCTTTTAGCAATAGCAGTGGCAGATTTACTTAAAGTTGATCTTGATAAAGCTGCAGTTGGAATAAGCGCATGCATTAATCAGAAGATGCGGACACAGATAACTAAAATGAATGGATATGTAATTATAAATGACGCATATAACGCTAATTATGATTCCATGAAAGCTTCCATAGATATATTGAAAAGATATGAAAACAGAAAAGTCGCAATATTAGGTGATATGCTGGAATTAGGCGATTATGAAAAAGAAATGCATCAGAAAACAGGAGAATATCTCGCTAAAAATGGAATTGATGTACTCATTGCAGTTGGTAAAAATTCCGTTAATTACAGAAATGGTGCTTTAAATTTCGGAATGAATGAAAGCAATATTTTTGTTTTTGATGATTTACCGCATGCAAAGGTATCAATAAAAGATATAATATGTAAAGGCGATACAATATTACTCAAGGGTTCAAGAGGATCGTCAATGGAGAAGATAATGGAAATTTTTGAAGGGGAAAATTTATGATTATTGCAATAAGCGTGTCTTTTATCTTAACTGTAATCTTAGGCATTATAATGCTTCCAGTTCTAAGGCAGTTGAAAATCGGCCAAGTGGTAAGGGATGATGGGCCAAAAGATCATTTAAAAAAAGCAGGTACGCCTACTATGGGCGGAATAATATTTATACTGCCCATTATCGGATGTATGTTATTTGTTGCATGGGACAATCCGGTTGCATTAGCTACATGCGGGTTAATACTATTATCTTCCCTTGTAGGGTTTCTTGATGATTATTTAAAAATAAAGAGAAAAAATAAAGATGGATTAAGACCTTTATTCAAGACAGCATTTTTTATAATGATATCTTTGGCTTATGCCATATATATAGTATATTTTTCTTCAATTGGTTCTGAGATATTAATACCTTTTACCAATTCGGAACAGACTTTTCATATTCCAAGCTGGATATATACAGCATTTATAGTACTGTTCTACAATGCAGTAATTAATGCAGTAAATTTTACAGACGGAGTAGACGGTCTTTGCGGAGCGGTAACTGCAATTGTTTTCATTTTCTTTGCTGTTTCATCAAAAGTTGTATTTAATGATACAGATATGACATATATGTCTTTAATTATTATAGGAGCAATGATAGGGTATCTTATTTTTAATGTTCATCCTGCAAAAATGCTGATGGGAGATACTGGTTCTTTGGCCCTAGGTGGAGCAGTTACAGCAATTGCAGTAAATTTAAGAATGCCATGGATTATCTTAATAGCAGGGATTATTTATGTAATAGAAATATTATCATCTGTTATCCAGGTAATGCATTATAAAAGGACAAAGAGAAGGATTTTTCTTATGGCGCCTATTCACCATCATTTCGAATTAAAACATTGGAGTGAGAATAAGATAGTTATTATATTCAGTGGAATATCGCTAATTGGCGGTATATTAGCATTTTTGATCATATAGGAGAGGGATTTTGAAAAGCAATGATAAGAAAAAAGCAGATTTTTTGATATTACTATTTGCATTAGTGCTTACTGCTTTTGGGCTCTTAATGATTTTCAGTGCTTCTGCTCCATATGCTAAAAGTAGATTCAATGATATATATTACTTTATAAAAGACCAGATGTTTGCTGCATTGATTGGTTTTGCAGTAATGATTCTGGTATCCATGATTAATTATAATTTATACAGGAAGCTTAACTGGCTTATTTTCAGTGGAGGTCTTATACTGCTTCTGTTAACATATGTTCCCGGGATATCAGTTGAGCATAGTGATGCAAGAAGATGGATCAATATAGGATTTGAATTCCAACCATCTGAATTATATAAACTTGCATTTATAATATTTCTGTCTAAAATTATAATCGATTTCAGAAACAAGGGAAAACCTTTAATTGGGTATCTTTCTGCATTAGCTATAACATTATCTTCTGCACTAATTATTTACAAGCAGCCGCATTTGAGTGCTGCAATTATCATTACTTTATTGGGTTTTGTAATAATATATGCAGGTGGAGCAAAACTTAAATATCTTTTGATAACTATAATTCCAGTTACTGCATTAGCTGTGATTGGAGCTTTCACTTTTGATTATATGAAAGAAAGGATAATGACCTGGTTAGATCCATTTGCTTACCCGACCGATAGCGGTTATCAAGTTATCCAGTCGCTGTATGCAATTGCTTCAGGAGGTCTTTTCGGTGTGGGCTTAGGAAAAAGCACTCAAAAATTTCTCTATATACCTGAACCTCAAAATGATTTTATTTTTTCCATTTTAGCCGAAGAATTAGGATACATCGGTGTATTTCTTGTTATTGCTTTATTTTGCATGCTTCTTTGGAGAGGTATAAGGATTGCAATTTTCTGTGAAGATTTGTTTGGAACATTACTTGCTACTGGAATAACAGCATTAATATTTATGCAAGCTGTATTGAATATTGCAGTTGTTACGGGTCTTGCTCCAAATACTGGAATACCATTACCATTTTTCAGTGCTGGCGGAACAAGTCTTGTTATGTTTTTAACTGAGATAGGTATTTTATTGAATATTTCCAAACAACCAAAAAAAGCGAGGAGTTGAGATTATGAGAGTATTATTAGCAGGGGGAGGATCAGCAGGACACATTAATCCAGCAATTTCCATCGCAAAGAAGATAGCTAAGCATCATCCGCAATCAGATATACTATTTATAGGTTCAAAAAAAGGTCTTGAGAAAGACCTTGTTCCAAGAGAAGGATTTAATATTCAATTTATAGAAATAGAAGGTTTTAAAAGACCGCTTGGAATCAGGTCATTTAAAACTGTTTATATAATGATAAAAGGCTTTTTACAGGCTTGCAGTATAGTAAGGAAATTTAAACCCGATATTGCTGTTGGTACAGGAGGTTTTGTTTCGGGTCCGGCAATATTCGCATCTTTTTTACGTAAATCAAAAATACTTATTCACGAACAGAATGCATATCCAGGTATAACTAATAGAATGTTAGCAAAGTGTGCTGATGTTGCTATGACCAGTTATGAATCTGCCTTGAAATTTTTCTCAAAATCAAAAAAAGCAGTTCTAACTGGTAATCTGATTGATGATTCATTCGCACAATTTTCCAAATATGAACCTCATAATGGGATTAAGACTGTTGTAGTTATGGGCGGTAGTCAGGGAGCTATGACTATCAATAATGCAGTTATAGGTATGATAAATGAGTATATGACTGATACAGACTTTAAATTAATATTCGCTCCAGGTAAAAGACATTATGAAGAAACTGTAAACAGGATAACTAAGAAGTTAGATAATGTAGTTATAAATGATTACATATATGATAGGGAAAATGTTTACAGAGAAGCTGATCTTATGGTAATAAGAGGAGGCGCAACGACTTTGAGTGAAGTATTGGCTATAGGGGTACCCTCAGTTGTAATACCTTCTCCTTTTGTCCCAGACAATGCTCAGGAAAAGAATGCAGAGCAGATTTACAGTAAAGGAGCATGCGAACTTATATACGACAATGACGAATTTAATTCAAAGATACTTTATGAAAAAATAACTAATCTTCTTAACAAACGGGATAGACTAATAGAGCTGTCAGATAATGCATACGCTATTGGAATACGTGATGCTAATGAAAGGGTATATAATGAATTTTCAGAGGTGTGGAATGAAATTGACTGTACTGGGAAATAAAGGGCCATATCCTGCAAAAGACGGAGCATGTTCAGGATATGCTTTAGAAAACAATGGAAAATTAGCTATTTTTGATCTTGGT
>JBAZFL010000086.1:0-7416 GCA_041653455.1 Clostridia bacterium | reverse complement strand
TAAGCCCACGCAGGCATTTGCATATTCTTTATATACTGTATCCGCCACAGCGTGGCATCTGACATCATTATGTATTACTGTAAGTATGTCTTTATCGAAGTACTCACCGGTCATTTTGCATTTATCTGTAAGGGCAAAATACCTATCCATTACTTTCGAATACTCATTATTGGAGATCTGCTGCAAGTCCCATGAATCAATTACCTTCTCCAAAAGCATATTTTCATCGTCTTTGCTTAACACAAATTCACTGTTAGGTATAATAACTACGTCATCGGTATCCTGTACTGACCTTTGTGAACTAACATCAAAAAACCTTATGCTGTCTATTTCGTCGCCAAAAAATTCACATCTTACCGGATTCTCATAATTTGATGAGAAAATATCCAGTATTCCGCCTCTTATGCTGTAATGACCACATTCTTCAACGAGAGACTTCCTGACAAATCCTAACTCTGCAAGCTTCCCGCTTAATGATTCCATATCGTAAACAGAACCTTTTTTTAAATTAATAAGACTTTTTAAGAATACTTCTTTGGCTACCGTTCCGACAGTAAGTGCTTCTGTGCAGGCAACAGCGGCTTTATACCTTCCGGTAGCTATTCTGTATAATGCATTAAGTCTTGATTGTTTTTCACTACTGCTATACGCATAAATATCATATAGCATAAGCTCTCGTATCGGAATGTATACAACATCATCACCATATAGAGAAATAAGGTTTTGGTAAATGGTCATAGCTGATGTCCTGGAATGAGTTATAACTAACAGCTTTCTTGATAGCATTGATGCTGTTATATAACTTATAAGAGGGCATAAAGAATTCCCCGGACCGGACAATCCTACGGGGGTCTGTTTTAACGATATACAATCCGCTACCCCTATTTGCTGAGGGATTTTGGAAAAAACCTGTATGAAAGAATTCATCTAGCTATGCATCACCTTTGTCTTTCTTGCTGTTGTATCTGTTCATTGCTATGTCTATGCCTTCTGTCAGGATACATACTATAGCTTTTGTGACATCCTGTAAAGTACTTTCTATAATCTGCTTTTCGTTTTTCGGGAATCTGCCCAAAACGTAATCGACAGCATCTGTCTGCTGATCCCTTCCTATTCCTATACGAATGCGTACAAACTGATCAGTTCCAAGATGACTTAATATTGACTTCATACCATTATGAGTACCTGCGCTCCCTTTATGTCTTATCCTTAACTCTCCTACAGGAAGATCCATGTCATCGTAGATGACAATGATTTTTGAGCTTCCTGCCTTATACCAATCCATAAGGGCTCGTACGCACTGCCCGCTTAAGTTCATGTATGTCTTGGGTTTTGCTAATACAACAGGAATATCCTTAATAATCCCTTCCCCTATATGAGCGCTGCAAAGATTCTTCTTTACTGTTATGCTATATATTTTTGCAAGTTCATCAATAGCCATAAAACCTATGTTATGCCTTGTGTTCCTGTATTTTAGTCCGATGTTTCCAAGCCCGACAATAATATTCCTGTCCATTATTTCTCGTTTCTGTTAACAGCGGGTATTTTAAAAAGTGCAGACATTGATGTATTTGTATATATCTTATATATCGCTTCAGAAAATAGTTTTGCCACTCCCACTACCTCAATCTTGTCTATCATTTTTTCAGTTGGTATTGGAACTGTATCCAGAAGATACATCTTCTCAATCTTTGATTCTTCTATTTTTTTTACAGCATCAGCAGATAATATTCCATGTGTAGCAAACACTAATACCCTTTTTGCTCCCATATCTATTACAGCATTAGCTGCTTTAGTGATAGTACCGGCAGTATCTACCATGTCATCAATTATAATAGCAGTCTTATCCTTAATATCCCCAATTATGTTCATTACTTCACATTCATTGGCTTTAACTCTTCTTTTGTCAATTATCGCAATAGAAAGGTCCGTTAAATCTGCCATCTTTCTTATCCTATTGACAGAACCCATATCTGGTGCTACCAGCATAAATTCAGATTTATCTTTACCTTTCATTAGATCCAGCACCATATCAGAAAAGATTATCGATCCTTCAAGATGATCTACAGGTATGTCAAAAAAACCCTGTATCTGAGGAGCATGCAGATCCATAGTTAGAATTCTGTCTACACCTGCAGTAGTCAGAAGATTTGCAACCAATTTCGCTGAAATCGGATCTCTTGCGCGTGCTTTCCTGTCCTGTCTTGCATAACCGAAATAGGGCATAACAGCAGTGACTTTCGCACTTGATGACCGCTTTAATGCATCTGTCATAATTAAAAGTTCCATAAGATGCTCATTTACAGGCGGACATGAGGATTGAATTATAAATACTTCAGATCCCCTGACCAGTTCATTTATCATCATCTGTATTTCTCCGTCTGCGAATCTTCCAACCTTTGCGTCCAGAAGCGGTACTCCCAGATAATTGGCAATTTCCGCAGCAAGCTTAAGATTAGCGTTGCCACCCATAATCTTGATATCATTTCTGGCCAACTTTATTTCCCCCTTTAATATTTATTCGGTCTATTTACTTCATCCTGCCAGTCTTCTCAACCCAGCCTTCTTTATTTACCTGATGTGATCTGGCAATAGCCAATGATCCTGTTTTTACATCCTCAACTATTGTAGAACCTGCTGCTATGAAAGTATTATCTTCCAATTCAACAGGTGCGACCAAAGTGCTGTTGCATCCTACAAAAACATGATCTCCTATCTTTGTTTTGTATTTGGCTTTTCCATCATAGTTCGCTGTAATCACGCCGCAAGATATGTTACATGCTTTGCCTATCTGTGAATCCCCAGCATACACGAAATGAGGTATTTTTGTATTACTATCTACAATAGTATTCTTAAGCTCTACAAAATCCCCTATTTTGACTTTATCCTTAATATGAGTATTAGGGCGTATGTATGAGAAAGGTCCGATAGAGCAGTTTTCACCTATAATACTTTCCAACATTACAGATTTCATTACAGCAGACCCTTTACCAACTCTTGAAGATTCAATTTTTGTATCAGGTCCTATAACGCATTCAGAGCAAATGAAGGTATCACCTTCTAAAAAGCAGTTGGGATATATAATGGCTTTCGGTTCTATCTTAACTGAAAAATCAATGTATGTTTCAGTTACTGAAAGCAGCCGTACCCCGTTTTCAATATGTGCGATATTTATTTCGGTTTTAATATGCTCGCACGCGTCATAATATGCCAGAGCGCAATCTACTATAGAATATTCCAGTTTGCCTTTCTTGCGCATAAACTGGTCTATCAGTTCAACCGGGCAGTAAAATAAATCTTCAGGAACTTCAAAACCCTCCTGCGCATAATAATAGCCCAGACTGAAAAGTTTATGCTCCAGTATCTCTTTAGGAGTTAATCCGAAGACTGAATTATCCCGGTAATTTGAAAAATACTCCATTTCTTTTATAACGAATCTTTTATCTTCCATTTTAATCATCTCCAACCTAATTATACAACAATAAGAATATAATTTACACCATTGTCATATATTTATGTGTAAATCTGCATACTGATCTTTTTCCAAATTTACAATAACATATCTGTTTTCCTTTACTGCAGTTACTGTACAGCCGTTAACATCGATTTTATTGAAACCCATTGGTATTTCTATTTCAATGCTTGTTTTTCTTAAAGGAGCAAGTTTAACAGATATATTCTTTTTTACCAGATCCCAATCAATATCAACTACACATGCGCATCGTGTGCAAAGCCCTTTCACTCTTCCTTTATCCCAATCTGGAGCTATAGCTGGAAGTATCCTTATGAATCCGGGTTTGGAAAATATAAGCATTTCCAGTACTGCTGCTGTGAACCCGAAATTAGCATCTATCTGGAATGGAGGATTTCCCACAAACCAGTCTGTAGTTACTCCTTGCCCTCTCCAGTCATTATGAAAGGTGAAAAGATTAGATTTTACACAAGACCTTATAAGGTTGCTTAAGCACTCATATGCCCTTTCCTTGTTTTCAAGTCTTGCAAAAATATTCGCCATATGTGCATAAGACCATCCTGTCTGGTCTGAAAAACCTACTAAAAGCCTTTTCTCAACAGCTTTTGCAATTGCATCATAATTCTTTAAATCATTCTCTTTTGTTATCTCAAAACCTGGAAACAGAGGATATATATGCGACTGGTGCCTGTGATTGTAGTTGTCTTTAAGATCTTCATGAAGCCATTCTTTAAATGCGCTATCTTCGTTTATCATATATTCAGGCATCTTTTTTAGCATATTCTTCCACTTTGCAATGTCTTCTTTTTTAATATTCAGATATTCACAGGCAGTAATCATATTTCCAAGAACTTCTTTTGCTATTGCAACATCCATAGTCGCATTTATGCACATAGAAGATGCATCTGCCACTGATGGAGTGTTCTCAGGCGAATATGAAGGAACGAAAACAAAATTTCCGCACTCATCATCCTTTAGATAATCCTCATAGAATTCAATGACTTCCTGCATATAAGGTATTGCTCTGTTTTTAAGAAAATCATCATCTGCTGTATAAAGCCAGTAATCAAAGTAATGAGCGGCAATCCAGCCTGCAGCAGATATCCAGTAAGAATCTGTCTTGCCATGCGTTGTCTGGGCAAGCGGTAACAGAATCCCTCTTGCATTATATATCCTCTTTGCATTTTCTTTGTAGTCTTCAATATAACTGTCAAAATAGTCATAAAAAGGCATCATGCAGTTATTTAATCCTGAAGGCAGTGCCAGCCAGTAATTCATCTGGATATTCTCATCAAGATGATAATCAGAAGCCCATGCAGGGCTGTAGTCTCCATTCCATATACCCTGCAGATTAGCAGGAAGCCCTCCATTCTTTGATGAAGATATCAGTAGATATCTTCCATAATTGAACATTGTATGAATAATCTGATTTGATGCTTTTTTGTTATATGATTCAGATAAAAGCTTTTCATTTGTGACAGGTTTGCTGCTCTGACTTATATCCAGCACAAGTTTGCAGTATAGCTGCTTCCACTTTTTCACATGAGCTCTGAATAAGGAATAATAGTCGCACCTCACAATTTCTTTCTTAATACGGCTGACCGCTTTTTTGTCATCCTCATATAAATACATTTTTACAAATATGTACACTTTGTCTGCATCTTTTATCCTGATGTTATTATCATCATGATACTTTATACCGCCTGTATTTTTCATATATGCTACTGCGCCATGATTCGCTCCATTAGGATATTTGGCTTTATATACTAGAAAATTATCATCAGTTTCCAATATGTTTTCCAGTAAGCCTTTTGAACCGGTACCGCCTTCAAGATTTACCCTCGCATTTATATATCCTTTTTTATCAGCTTCCAGACATATACATATATAATCCATATCATATGATATGAATGTGCTTCTTTTAAGGGTTACTTCCCCCTCTTTCCATGATATTTCAGTACATGCTTTTTTTAAATCCAGTTTGAACGAGTAATCCGTGAAAACTTTTTTAACTGACTGGCCTATGAACATGAAAGCGAATGGCTGATACGGATCTATCTTAAGAGGCTCCTGTTCAGATTCTTTTATGCTTTTTTTGTATAATTCCTCTGCTTCTTTGTATGAGCCGTTAAGTATTAACCGGCGTATTTCTCCCATAATCTCATGAACAGGTCCAGGAGTTACTGTTTTTGAATAGTTGAAAAGCCTTTCGTGATTTAAGACCATTTTCTCACGGAATATTCCTCCAAAAAGCAGAGCTCCTATATTGCCATTACCTAAAGGTACTGCCTCATTCCAGTTTGAAGCAGGCATTTCTTTATACATAAAGTCAGGCATATCGTCCTCCTACTTGACACTGAAACTGCCTTTTCTGTCTTTCTTGAGTGTCACTGCATAATAAGGATGTCCGTTTTCCACTTTTAAAAGACTTATTTCGCATTCTTTGACATCCATTTTATTCGGTACATATGGAAGTTCTATAGTCACTGTCTGATCTTCATAAGAACACATAGAAAATTCGATTCCTTTGTCCTCCCAGACAATATCGCATTTTATTCCGCATCTTGTTGAAACATTTTGCAGTTTTCCTTTTTCCCATGCTTTGGGTAATGCTGGCAGTATCCTTATAAATCCGTCCTTAGAGAATATGAGCATTTCAATCATTGCTGCTGTGAAGCCTAAATTCGCATCAATCTGGAATGGAGGTGTCTTGCCAAACCAATAAAGAGTAAGACCCTGGTCACGCCAGTCGTTATGATATGTGAAAAGATTTGCTCCTGTACACGATCTTAAGATATAGTTTAGGCATGCAAGTGCTCTATTCCCGTCTTCAAGTCTTGCATAAATGTTTGCCATATGCGCATATGACCAGCCTGTCTGCTGCACAAACCCTATCATCAGCCTCTTATCCACAGCTTTTTTCAGTGCTTCATATATTACAGGATTGCTTTCCTTTGTTATTTCATTTCCTGGAAACAGAGGATATATATGAGACTGATGCCTATGGTAATAGTTATCTTTGAGGCCATTATAAAGCCATTCCTTCATAGCGCCATCCTCATTAACTTCATATTCCGGCATTTTTTCAAGCATTGTTTCCCACTTGGAAATATTGACATCTTCTATATCAAGGTACCTGCATGCGGCTATTAGGTTTGTTATGCATTCCTTTGCTATTGCTACATCCATTGTAGCATTAACGCACATCATAGAAGCATGATCGTGCTTCGGGACATTTTCCGGTGAAAGAGAAGGGACAAAAATATACTTCCCGTCTTTACCTGTAATAAGGAAATCCTCATAGAAAAGCACTACTTCCTTCATAAATCTGACTGCTCTGTGTTTTAAAAAATTATCATCTTTTGTGAATAACCAGTAGTCATAATAATGAGATCCTATCCATCCTCCGGCTGAGATCCATGACTGCCATCTTCCTGTAATCCCGCTTATCTTGCCATGAGTACTCATGCATATAGGTACAAGAATACCTCTGCAGTTAAATATCTTTCTGGCGTTTTCCCTGAAATGCGGAATCATTGAATCGAAATAGTCATATAATGCAAGGGATGACTCAAATTGACCTAATGGCATGGAAGCCCAATAACACATCTGCACATTCTCATCATTATGGATATCTGAATCCCATTTTGGTTCATATGTACCATTCCATATTCCCTGCAAATTGATGGGAAGCCCCTTTTTTCTTGATGACGAAATAAACAGATATTTACCATAATTGAACATCGTGTGAAACAGGTTTAACGGTTTTTTATCCTGATAAGCATCCAGAAGGTATTCCTCATTTGACAATACATTCTTTTCCTCACCTAATGTCAGATTTACATTGTTGTACAGTTTGTTCCAAACATAAATGTGGTCTTTTTTTAACTGTTCATATTCAAACCCTTTAAGCTCTTTAATAATTCTGTCTGTCGCTTTCTTAA
>JBAZFL010000085.1:0-7491 GCA_041653455.1 Clostridia bacterium | reverse complement strand
TTCTTCAAGTACTTCAGAAGCACTCTTTAAACGTTTATTTGATATCTGTGATATATGGACAAGGGCATCTATATCTTTTGATATTTCTACAAATACACCAAAAGGAAGAATTCTAACTACTTTACCTGTAATTATTGTGTTAGGTGCAAATCTCTCTTCAGCATTGTACCAAGGATCGTCTTCTTCTTTTCTGTAAGCAAGGGAAACTTTTCTCTTATCCTTATCTATTTCTTTGATAATGACATCGACTTCCTGACCAAGTTCCAGTATGTCCTGAGGATGATTGATTTTACCCCATGAAAGTTCAGATATGTGTGCAAGTCCATCTATTCCGCCTAAATCTATAAATGCTCCAAAGTTTGAGAAACTTTTTACTGTTCCTTTTACAACTTCTCCAACAGCAAGTTTGCTCCAGACTTCTTTTTCCATTCTTTCATTTTCTTCTTCTATAAGTACTTTTCTTGATACTATCAGTTTTCTTTTTCTCCGGTCACATTCTATAACTCTGACCTTCAATTTTCTTCCAATAAACTTTTGAAGATTTCTTTGGAATTGAGTGCTGATTTGAGAAATAGGCATAAATGCGTCAACACCGTTTATATCAAGTATAAGTCCGCCTGAAGTAGCTTCTTTTACAGTGCCTTTGATTGAGTCGCCGGTTGTAAATGCATCATTTATATCTTCATATTTCCTTTTTTCATCGACTTTCTTTTTTGATAGATATACGATTCCATCTTTGTCACTTACTCTCGTTACTATCGCTTCCACTTTATCCCCGACTGCTACTTGTCTCTGGTCTTTGACCATAGGGAATTCTTCTGCAGATATTGTGCCATCTATCTTGAAGCCTATATCTAGATAAACTTCTTTTTCGTTGACACCTATAACCTTACCGGTTACTACCTGTCCGTTTCTTAACGTCACAAGGGATTTTTCCAACATTTCCTCAAAACTATCTGTTGAACCCTTTTTTACATTATCTTCCATTGTTTCCTTTACCTCCCTGACAATACGATCCGGCGTACTCGCTCCTGCCGTAATGCCAACCATTTCTTTGTTTTTTATATCGATATCCATAACTTGCTTTGCACTAGAAATTAAATAAGTCCGTGAACAATTCTCTTTACACACCTCATATAGTTTTCTCGTATTGGAGCTGCTAGGATCACCAATAACTATCATTACATCTACGGATGCTGCCAATTTTATAGCTTCAGACTGACGAACAGACGTAGCACTGCATATTGTATCAAACACCTCAAGCAATGTAAACTTATTTTTAAGCTCAAGTGTTATTTTTTCATATTTTTCTTTGATAAATGTTGTTTGAGCGACGCAACAGTATTTATTTTCTAAATCAGGCTGCAATTTCTCTATATCTTCCTCATCTTCAACAATGATTGCGCTGTTATTACAGTATCCGTTTATTCCAATTATCTCTGGATGCATACCTGCTCCAACAATAATTACCCTGTATCCCTGCAAATACATTTCTTCTACTTTTTTTTGGATGTTTCTTACATAAGGACATGTAGCATCATATATTTTAAGATTTTTTTTCTGCGCTTCCTCGAAAAATATCTTTGCAACCCCATGAGCTCTAACAAGAACACTAGCTGTGTCAGGTATTTCGGAAACATCATTAACAGTTATTAGCCCTTTGTTTCTTAATTCATTAATAACCTGCTGGTTATGAATGATGTTACCATACGCATATTTGATTTGTTCTTTTTCAACTATCTCATCAGCCAGCTTCATTGCTCTTGAAACTCCAAAGCAGAAACCAGCATTTTTTGAAACAGTCACATGATTATTTATTGTTATATACCTCCGGGAGATTATATATAATATCCATCAGTTCCTGGCTCTTTTGAGCTATTTCCTCTTTTGTGGATTTTCTATGAAGGCCTGTATCTACAGGCTTTCCAACATATACCTTTGTCTTTTTATGCAACTTAGCTTTATTTTCAATAAAAACAGGTATGACATGTGCTTGCGTTAATGCTGATACCATAGCAACTCCTCTTCTTGGTGGTAAAGGATTCCTGCTTTTCTGTCTTGTACCTTGAGGGAAAATGCAAACAAGTTCGTTTTCCTGTAAAAGTGTTACTGCCCGCTTTATGCTTCTTACATCACTTTGCCCTCTTTTTATTGGGAAAGCACCCATTTTATTTAAAAACCATGCAGAGAGTTTATGTTTATATAGTTCGCTCTTAGCCATAAAATATACCCATCTTTTTTTTGAATGAACCAATACAAATACAATATCAAGTATGCTGAAATGATTTGGGCATATAACATAAGGGCCCTGGTCCGGGTAATTCTCACCTATGTATTCTACTCGGTAAAATACCTTTATTATGCCTCTTACTATTCCTCGGCAAAATTTCCTAAAAAACTCATTTTCCATTTATATACCCTAACAAGGTATTAAAAACCTCGTTTATTCCCATATCCGATGTATCTATCTCTATTGCGTCATTAGCTTTCTTTAGTGGTGCGAAGTCACGGCTTGAGTCCTGCTTATCTCTGTATAAAATATCAGCCAGAACTTCCTCATATGTAGTATTTTTTCCATCTTGCTGCATTTGCAACAGCCTTCTTTGAGCTCTTTTTTCATTATTTGCAGTTAAAAAAAACTTATAGTCAGCACCAGGAAGCACATAAGTACCAATATCCCTGCCTTCCATTACCACATCATGATGTTTTGCGACATCTCTTTGCATTTCGACTAGATAAAGTCTTACAGGAGGAAATTTCGAAACATCTGAAGCTCCCTTACTTACTTCATTTGTTCTAATTAAACTGTCAACACATTCATTATCAAGGTACATATGCTGCTTGTTGTCTTCAATAACAAGCTTCACATTTATGTTTTTTATAAGTTTTTCAAGTTTTTCACCATCAAGAGTATCAATATTACTTCTAATGGCTTTTAATGCAACTGTACGGTACATAGCTCCCGTATCAAGGTATGTATATCCTTTTTGTTCTGAAAGCATTTTCGCCATCAGGCTTTTTCCACTTCCTGCAGGTCCGTCAATAGCTATGGATTTATACTTCATATGCTCCTGTGTCCCAATCCTATTCCAATTTCATCTAAATTTAAAAAACCGATTCCTGTAAAAACAGCAACAGTTATATGATCTTTATGTCTTGCAATACCAATCTTCCCTCCAATATTGCATCCTATAGCTTTTGGCATTATCTGGCCTAAAGCTTCGCGCGTAGCACCTACGACTGCACCTTGTTCATGATGAACATCCATTATGACATTTTGCCTTTTTGAAGCGACTACAGCTCTTTCAATAATTTTGGAGACAGAAGATATAAAATCACCTCCAAAATCAACTGCAACGCATTTTATGCCTTTATCAGCATAATCTTTAATTAAAGCATATTCTTCTTCTCTTGTTGAAGTAATAGATAGCTTGATTGCTGCTTTTGAGGTATCCTTACTGCCTATTGTATCGTAATCCATTAATCTTTATTCCTTTTGCCAGTTAATTATATCTACTTCAATTAAATTTTACAACAAATTAATTATAAATAAATGCTGTCACCAGCAAGAAAACCAGTCGAAAATGCTATAGTAAGGTTATACCCTCCAGTTAATGCATCGCAATCAATTATTTCTCCTGCAAAAAAAACATGCGGATTGATTTTTGATTCCATAGTGGAAGGATTTATCTCCATTACAGGTATTCCTCCTTTTGTAACTATAGCATCATTAATTTCCATACCGCTTTTAATTGTTAAAGTTAGATTTTTTAAAAGATGTACTAATATCTTTTTCTCATCTTTCGATATTTGATTTGATATTTTATCAGGATTTATTCCACTAAGCTTTATGATAATAGGTATAAGTGATTTTGGCAGAAGAGCATCCAGTGAATTAGTATATTTTTTAGAAGAATTTTTCTCAAAATCAGAAGTAATCCTTTTGTAAAGTGTCTGCTCATCAAGAGCTGGTTTTAGATCAATGATCGCTTTGCAGTTCTTGTAATCCGTATCTAAAAGAAATCTGCTGGCAGTAAGTACAATCGGACCGGATATCCCAAAATGAGTAAACAACAGCTCCCCTTGTTCCTTAAACAAAGGTTTCTCATTTTTTGTTACAGTTAGCGATACATTTTTAAGTGTTAACCCCATAGTCTCGGTAACCCACTTTTCTTTAGTTAACAAACCGGTCAATGCTCCTTTGAGCTCTGTTATCGAATGACCAAGCTTCTGAGCAAGGGTATACCCTGAACCGTCACTGCCTGTAGACTGGTACGTCATTCCACCTGTTGCAATTATTAAATTAACACAGCCAAATGAGTCCTTTTTACCATCTTCGCTACTCACTGTGATATAGAAATAGCCGTCATTTCCTTTTACTACATCAATAACTTTGCTAAGTTTAAGTACATCTACTTTGGCCTTTTGCATTTGAACAACAAGTGCATCACGGACATCTATAGCTTTATTGGATTCTGGAAAAACCCTTCTTCCTCTTTCAGTCACAGTCTTAACTCCTATAGAATTGAAATATTCAATTATTTTTGCTGGAGGGAAAGTGTATAATGCAGAATAAAGAAAAGAAGCATTAGTCATTACATTACCTATAATATCAGCAACATCAGAATCATTAGTAATATTACATCGTCCTTTTCCTGTCACTAATATCTTGCTGCCTTCCTGTTTTTTCTGTTCAATCACAAGCACACTGAATTTCTTATTTGCAGCTGTTATTGCTGCTATCATTCCGGAAGCTCCGGCACCAATGACTATGACATCATAATTATTTCTCATTTTTTATCTTCGTTTCTATTGTGTAAATTGAGTGTTCATCCCATATACGTTCCATATTCTGAAGTTTGCACATCAGTTGCTTGTCTTTTTTAATTCCGCATGCTGCAATTAGTGCATTAACAACAGAAAAAGGCGCTGTAAGTGAATCAATAAAGCCTGTCAAACCGCTTCTTGCTACTAAGATATTATGAGCTACATCAGTTATAGGAGCATCAAGGCTATCTGTTATTGCAACTGTATATGCACCGCTGCTTTTCGCAATATCCATTGCATGAACTGTTCTTTTTGAGTATCTTGGAAATGTAATTCCGATGAAAACATCATTATCAGTAATAGATATTATCTCTTCGAATATATCAGCAGCTCCTGGCATTCCTACAAGACATACATCATCGAATATCATCTTAAAATAAATAGACATGTAAAGAGCTACAGAAAAAGAACTGCGTATCCCTAAGATATATATTCTTTTTGCTGAAGATAGTTTATCAACAACATTATTGAAAACATCATTATCTATCATATTCATTGTTTCTCTGATAGACATTATATCTGATTTCATAACAGACATTAGGACATTATCCATTTCCACAGTATCAGATATACGCATAAGCCTTTCAGCAGATGTAAGGGTCTGACGGGCAACTTCCTTCATGTCTCTTTGCATTTCAGGATACCCGTCATAACCTAATTCTATTGCAAATCTGACTACTGTTGATTCAGAAGTATTCGCTTCAGCAGCAAGTTTCGTTGCTGTGTAAAAAGGTGCTTTATCAAAATTCTGAAGTATATATTCAGCAATTTTCTTTTGCCCTTTGCTGAAGCCTTTCATATTCTTTAATTTGTCTTTTACACTCATATCGCACCTCTTCTTTTAAAATCATTCATTTTGAATAATTCCATATTAAATCCTTCATTTTTTCGTTAACTGAGTTATAAGAAAACACCTTTAGGCTTTTTTGAAACCTAAAGGCGCTTATAATTCGTTTTTACACAGGATGAACCTTGTCTTCCATATCAGTCAGTTCCTTATCCAATTTATACTTAAGAGCTCTTCGATATTCAAAGAAATCTTTTGCAACTTTCGGAAACATCGCATATGTCAGTACATCCTCATCCTGTTCGAAATACTCTTTCATTTCATTCTTCGTCTCTTCCAACGCAGGTGGGATATCATCTGCCGGTCTGTGAGTGATTGGTTTTTCACCCTTTAAAATCTTATCTATTATTTCTTGCTTAATAGCAACAGGAGTTTTTCCATATTTTCCTGCAACAAGATCCTTTGATTCTTTCGGAACCATCTTGTATCTTTCACCAGAAATTACATTCATAACTGCTTGCGTTCCTACTATCTGGCTAGTAGGTGTAACAAGCGGAGGATATCCGAAATCAGCACGCACTGCTGGAACTTCATTTAAAACATCCTGCAGCTTGTCTTCCTTACCCGCTTCTTTCATCTGATTAACAAGATTGGAAAGCATACCTCCTGGTACCTGGTATATAAGAGCATTTATATCAACACCCATAACCTTTGTATTGAGTAATCCAGATTTCAAATATTTCTCTCGTACAACTTTAAATATTTCAGAAACCTCACTTATTTTAGCTACATCAAGTCCTGTATCATACTGAGTGCCTTTAAGAGCAGCAACTATACTTTCTGTAGGTGGCTGGCTCGTCCCTTGTGAAAATGGTGATAGAGCGCAGTCGAGGACATCGACTCCTGCCTCAGCTCCCTTAAGATAAGACATAGAAGCAGTACCTGCAGTATAGTGGGTATGTAGCTGAATAGGAAGATTAATATTCTCTTTTAATACTTTAACAAGATCATATGCTGTATATGGTAATAGAAGCCCTGCCATATCCTTTATACATATAGAATCCGCACCGGCTTCAACAAGATTCTTCGCATCTTTTATGTACTGTTCGAAAGTATGAACAGGTGAAATTGTGTAGCATATTGTACCTTGAGCATGTCCGCCTTCTTTTTTGCATGCTTTCATTGCTGTCTCAAGATTTCTTGCATCATTAAGAGCATCGAATATCCTTATAATATCTATGCCGTTCGCAATAGATTTCTGAACAAAGTATTCAACCACATCATCTGCATAATGTTTGTATCCCAGAAGGTTCTGTCCTCTTAAAAGCATCTGCAGTTTTGTGTTTTTAACATGTTTTCGTATATATCTTAATCTATCCCATGGATCTTCATTAAGGAATCTTACGCATGAATCAAATGTAGCTCCTCCCCAGCATTCCAAGGAATGATAGCCTATATTATCCAGAAGCTCTAAAGCATCCTTCATATCGGATATGCTCATTCTTGTCGCTATTAACGACTGATGCGCATCCCTTAAAATTGTCTCAGTGATTTTTACGCTCATCTTTAATCCTTTCTAGTTCATCGATACTAAAAGCTGACCTGTTTCCACACTATCTCCGTTTGATACATTAACTGAAGCAATAACACCATCCTGAGCAGCAACTATATCATTTTCCATTTTCATCGCTTCAAGAACTGCTACAACCTGGTTTTTCTTTACTTGCTGTCCAGCAGATACCTTAACACCTATAATTGTACCAGGCATTGGAGCTTCGATTCTGACGGAACCGCCTGCTTCTGAAGATGCAGCTTTTTTAACCGCAGGAGCAGGTGTCTGTTTTACCTCTGCTTTAATTTCAGGTGCTTGTGCAGGT
>JBAZFL010000084.1:0-7638 GCA_041653455.1 Clostridia bacterium | reverse complement strand
ATGCAGGAATCTTTGATGTTTCACATATGGGAGAAATAACTGTAAAAGGAAAAGATGCAACAAGGTATATTTATAACCTTGTTACCAATGACATAAGCATGATATCAGATAACCAGATAATGTATTCACCTATGTGTTATGAGAATGGCAGCTGTGTTGATGATCTTTTGATTTATAAAAACAGTAATGAAGATTATCTGATAATAGCTAATGCGTCAAATACTGATAAAGATTACGAATGGATGCTCAGCCAATCAAAACAATATGACATTGAAGTTATTAATGAGTCGGAAAAATATGGCCAGATTGCGCTACAAGGACCTATGGCTCAGAATATTTTACAGCAGATGACCGATACAGACTTGAATGAGATCGCATTTTACAGGTTTTTAAACGATGTAATGATTGATGAAGTTAAAACAATAGTTTCAAGAACAGGTTACACAGGGGAAGATGGATTTGAAATATACATGAAAGCTGAATACACTGAAAAACTATTCAGAAAAATGATGGAACTGGGTGCTGTACCTTGTGGTCTGGGTGCTAGAGATACATTGAGATTTGAAAGCGCATTGCCTTTGTACGGACATGAGTTATCTGACAAGATAACTCCGCTAAATGCTGGATTGAAGAGTTTTGTAAAACTGGAAAAAAGCGGATTTATTGGGCAGAAAGCTTTGGTTGAGCAGAATGAAAAAGGATTGGATATAAGATCTGCAGGCCTGGAAATGGTGGATAAAGGAATAGCAAGGAACGGATATGAGGTTTTTAATGAAAAGGATGAGAAGATAGGATATGTAACAAGCGGAAGCACCTGTCCAAGTTTAAACAAGAACTGTGCACTAGCACTTATTGCAATTGATTACACAAAAGCAGGCACATATGTTTATGTTGATATCAGAGGGAAGAAAGTAAAGGCTGTAACGGTGAAAAAACCGTTCTATAATAAAAAGTATAAAAGATAATAAGGAGTCAGTTATGAAATTCACCAAGGATCACGAATGGATTAAAAAAGAAGGTAAGTATGCCTATGTAGGCATAACGGATTATGCCCAGCAACAGCTTGGGGATATTGTATATGTTGATCTTGCTGAAGAAGATCTTGTTTTGCAGCAGGGTGATGTTCTTTGCGCAGTTGAATCAGTTAAAACAGCAGCAGAAGTATTTATGCCTGTCAGTGGCAGAGTTATTGAAGCGAATCATGAACTGGAAGAGTCTCCGGAAAAACTAAACGAGAATCCGTATGAAGCATTTCTGGCAAAAATCACTATAGATGATGAATCTGAACTTGATGATTTAATGACAGAGGATGAATACAACGAGTTTCTTGAAAGCGAGGCAGAGTAAGATGAGATATATACCGGTAACTGATAAAGACCGGGAAGAAATGCTGAGCAAATGTAAAGCTAAGAATATAGATAGTTTTTTCTTGGCTATACCTGAGGATGTGCGCCTAAAAAGACTCTTGAATCTTCCCTCCGCAAGAAGCGAGATGGAGCTTATAAGATATATGCAGGATATTGCTGCTAAAAACAGTAACACAAACAATTATTCATGCTTCTTAGGAGCAGGTGCATATGATCACTACATACCTTCTGTAATAGGACATCTAACATCACGCCAGGAATTCTTCACTGCATACACTCCATATCAGCCTGAAATAAGCCAGGGAACTCTTACAGCAATTTTCGAGTATCAGACAATGATATGCGAACTTACGGGAATGGATGTTTCAAATGCATCTATGTATGACGGAGCTTCGGCGCTTGGAGAGGCATGTGTAATAGCATCTTCAGCATCTAGAAAAAGAAGCGATATAATAATTGTCGAAGACATGCATCCTGAGTATAAAGAAACAGTCCAGACATATTTGAAATTCAGAGGCATTAAATATACAGCAATGAGTGTAGAACAGCTGTTAAACGCTGATCTTACAAGTACAGCCGGAGTATGTATACAGTACCCCTCCTTTTATGGAGATATATATGATATGGAAAGAATAGGCAGGTATGTAAAAGAAAGCGGTTCTCTTTTCATTGTATGCGCTAATCCTATGGCGCTTGCTCTTTTGAAATCTCCGAAGGGATTTGGTGCTGATTTTGTAGTTGGTGAAGCACAGCCATTAGGAATACCTTTAGGGTACGGCGGACCATATCTTGGATATTTCGCATGCATCAAAGAACATATGAGGAAGATGCCGGGCAGAATTGTTGGAAAGACAACTGATGTTGATGGAAAAACTGCATATGTTCTTACTCTTCAGGCTAGAGAGCAGCATATAAGAAGAGAAAAAGCTACTTCGAATATATGCTCAAATCAAGCACTTTGCGCGCTGATGGCTACAATATATCTCAGTGTTACAGGCAAAGAAGGATTTAAGCAGGTTGCAAAAAGATGTGTGGACAATGCACATTATGTGTATGAAGGTCTTTTAAATACCGGTAAATTTTTAAAAACATCTGACTTGCCATTCTTCCATGAATTCACTGTGAGCCCAAAATCAGATATATCTGCCCTAAATGATTATCTTTTCAAACATGGATTTATTGGAGGACTGGACACAGTAAAAGGATGGCTTATAGCAGTCACTGAAAAGAGGACTAAAGAAGAAATGGATGAATTTATAAGAAGGGCAGGTGAGTTTAATGGCTGAGCTTATATTTGATCTATCAAAAGAAGGAAAATGCGCGTTTTCACTCCCGCAAAGCCAGATACCCTCATATGAAATAGATGAGAGATATGCAAGGGATGAGGATGCCATGCTCCCGGAAGTAACTGAAGTGGATGTAATAAGGCATTTTACTAATATATCAAGAAAAAATTATGGAGTGGACCAGGGATTTTACCCGTTAGGCTCCTGTACAATGAAGTATAATCCGAAATTAAATGAGGATGTCTCAAAACTTCAAGGATTTTGCGCGCTTCATCCATACCAGCCTGAGTATCAGGTCCAGGGAGCTTTAAAAGCTGCTTATGATTTACAGCAGTATCTTTGCGAGATAACCGGCATGTCTGGCGCAACACTGCAGCCTGCTGCTGGAGCTCATGGTGAAATGACAGGAATAATGATAATAAAAGCTTATCATGAAAGCAGGAAAGACACAAAGAGGACAAAGATGATTGTTCCTGATTCTGCTCATGGCACCAATCCTGCAAGTGCAGCTACAGCGGGATACGATGTCGTGCAGGTCAGATCAGATGACAAGGGGTTAGTAGACATAGAAGCTTTGGCATCTATGATGGACGAGGAGACAGCAGGCCTTATGCTGACAAATCCGAATACATTGGGATTGTTTGAAAGCAATATAAAGGAAATTGCAAAAATCGTTCATGATAAAGGCGGTCTTCTTTACTATGATGGAGCTAATTTAAATGCAATAATGGGTATAGCCCGTCCATTTGATATGGGATTTGATGTTGTACATCTGAATCTGCATAAGACTATGTCCACACCTCACGGAGGAGGAGGCCCTGGAAGCGGTCCTGTATGTGTAAAGGAAGAACTTATCAAATTCCTGCCAAGACCTGTAGTATGCAAAAAAAATGACATTTATTATTTGGATTACGACAGAAAAGATTCAATAGGCAGGGTCAAGGCTTTTTATGGCAACTTCCTTGTATGCATTAAGGCATTGACATACATACTTACAATGGGGCCGGAGGGACTAAAACAAGCAAGTGAGACAGCGGTTTTGAATGCAAATTATATAATGGCAGGTGTAAAAGATAATTTCATAATCCCATATGACAGATTCTGTATGCATGAATTCGTACTTTCAGGAAACGACCAGAAAGAAAAATATGGAGTATCGACACTTGATATGGCAAAAAGACTGCTAGATTACGGATATCATCCTCCGACAATATACTTCCCGCAGATTGTACATGAAGGAATGATGATAGAACCCACTGAAACGGAAAATAAAGAGACTCTTGACAAGTTTATTGAAGTGATGAACAAAATCGCTCAAGAAGCGATAGAGGATTCAGATCTTCTGCATAATGCTCCACATAATACATATGTTAGAAGGCTTGACGAGGTAACAGCTGCAAGAAATCCAGTTTTGAAATGGGAAAAGGAGCAGGATTTATAAATGGATGATATGAGCCTGACAGATCAATTCATCTTTGATATGGAAAAGAGGATAGTAACCGGAGAGTGGGCAGTGAACACGATGCTTCCTTCTTTTCGTAAGTTATGTAGTGAATATAATGTTTCAAGGAGCGTAATCAACACAGCAGTTTCTGTGCTTCATGTTAAAGGGTTTGTCGATATAATACCAAGACGAGGCGCAAAGGTAAGAAATTGGAGGAAAGAAGGAAATCTGCAATCAATTAATTCTGCAATTTCTTTTGGCAAATTCGAACCAGGTATAATAGATGCTATTTTCAATATACTTTCTTTCATACAATGTAACGGAGTTTACGAAGCAGCATTAAAAGCGAAGGAAGAAGATATCATTCAGTTAAGCAGTATAATTGAGCAGGAAGCGGTGATAAAAAACAATGAAAAACTTGTTGTTTTATACCATTCATTTCATAAAAAAATAACCCTTATGTCTGGAAATATGGCATATTCCCTAATATTCATGTCTTTAGATCATGCAATATTAAAGATTGCGGAAATTTATGCATCGGATGAAAGCGCAAAACAGCAGTGTTTTAAGATGCACAAAGATATATATCAGTCATTAAAAGAAAGAGACGGACAGAAAGCCAAATGGGAAATGCAGACGCTTCTTGATCATTTAAGAGTGCTGGTTACATATAAAACCTGTAATCTTAAGGAGAATTGATTTTTAATTGCATAATTTAGAAAAATTAAAACATGCAGAAAAAAGCATGTTTTTCTTTTAGTTGTAATAAGTGTTGTTATTATTGAATTTATATGTGTATAAAAAAAATTAAAGATGCTGTAAGTTTGTATAAAATAGGAGAAAATTTAGTATTTTTCATTGACATATTTTAGTACATAGGATATTATACTAATAAGGGAGGAGATATTATTATGAATATGCCAAAAATCGTACCAATCGCAGAATTAAGAGATACCAAACATGTACTGAATATGTGCAGAGCTACAAAAGAACCTATCATTGTTACAAAGAACGGATATGGTGAATTAGTAATCATGAGCATTAACTCATTTACTGAGATGTCTGATGAGTTGGATAAGCTCAGAAAGCAAGTTGCAAAGGAAAACAAATACTAATTGACCGAAAACAAGCCGCATTTTTTAATGTGTTATTCAACACTGTACAATTGCGGCTGTACATACTTTGTTAAAAAAAGATAGCTTATGCTATCTTTTTACTCTTGCATTTCCTTTATATATGCTCCAAATTACATCTTCATCTGCCGGCTGCCCGTAATCTGTCATTAAAGTTGTTACTAATGCTCCGCTTGCCCAACCGAACTGTACCCATTTTTCCGGTTCCCATTCCTTTAGTATTCCATAGAGAAGTCCTCCAACAAATCCATCTCCTCCTCCTATCCTGTCAAGGACAGGTATTTCACGAGGTTCAACAGAATACCATTCTCCCTCAGCATTAATAATTGCGCCCCATAAATGGCTGTTGGCGTTCTCGACTTGTCTTAGAGTGTTTGCAAAAACCTTTACATTTCCAAAACGAGCATATGTCTTTGATATCATGTCTTTGAATGCGTCTGTTTTTGAAATAGCCTTACCTCCGGCTTCCGGTCCTTCAATACCAAGAGCAAGCTGGAAGTCTTCTTCATTTCCAATCAATATATCAGACATTGAAGCGATTTTGGTAAATATATCCCGAAGCTGTTGCTCTCTTCCTTTCCAGAAGGAAGCTCTGTAGTTCAGGTCGAAGGATATAGCGGTACCGTACTTCTTTGCTGCTAATGCTACATCAAGACAACATTTTGAAGTCTGTTCGGATAGAGCTGCAATTAATCCTGAAAGGTGCAAAATCCTGCAGCCTTCCTGTTTGAATATCCTTTCAAGATCGAAATCTGCAGCTGTCAATGTTCTTCCTACCTCACCAGCTCTGTCATTCAAAACCCTGGGACCTCTTACACCATATCCGCTATCAGCTATATTGAACTGATGCCTATATCCCCAAGGATCGCCTTGTTCTATGTCTGCGCCTTCGAATTCGATATTTCTTTTTCTTAACTCACCCTTAATAAAAAGAGCTATAGGGCTGTCTTTTACGAACTTTGTTAAAACCTTAGCTTTCAAACCTAAAGCTGAGGATATATTCAGCACATTGCTTTCTGCACTTGTCGCCTGCATTTCATACAGGTTGGATACATTTACAGGCTGACGATTGACAGGAGTAATCCTGATGCCCATACTAGTAACGGTCATAATGTCGTATTTACAGTCTTTCCTTAATATCATGAAATAATACCTCCGATTAATTTACATACTTATATTCTACACTATCTTCCATTATATATGAATAAGGAATGGGTTTCATTTATTCAGTTTGGTCAGTTTAATCTTAATTCAAAAATACATATGTTTAATTATCATTTCAAGTATTGTATAATTCCCTTAATGGAGGAGTATGTTTTGAAATCATGTATTAAGAAAACAGCATTTGTCATATTTATAATAGTATCGGTCGTGGGATTGTCATCCTGCGCCCTTATTACACAGGTAGTAAACAGCTCATCAAACAGCTCAAATCCACTTATCTCGCAGAATCCTTCATTTGACCCTTATACTATTGGGTTGGATTTGGAAAGTTTAAATATTGCAGATGCGAAGTTCATATCGAAATTCGATGATTTCTTTATACATCTGGAGAATTCTGTTGCAAAAAGACATAGAAGCATATTTGTGCGCGCATCTTCTCATGAAAGCTTTCCGGATCTTGACGATTTGGATAAATATCATTTCAGAGAGTGTTATAAAACTGTATATTCATCAACTAACGGTTCATATTATGCTATATATGAAATAGAGTACTATCCGGGAGATTCAGTTCTTTATGCTTATAATAATGATGATAAATCGCTTCTTAACAGCAATGAGTTAGAGCTGTATACGCTTGCTTCTGATTTTATCAACAATATGGAGAGCGGTGTGAATGATTTTGATAAAGAAATAATTATTCATGATTACATATGTGAAACGCTTAGTTACCAAAAAGAAGGTATGGATGATATTGAAACATACAATATTACAGGAGCTTACAGCCTTATAACCAAATCTGCCAACTGCCAGGGGTACACCGATGCATTTTACATGCTTTCAAATATGGCAGGGTTAAAGTGTCAGAAAGTAAGCGGGGAAGCTCAGCAGACAGCTCATACATGGAATATTATCAATATCGATAACAGGTGGTCTTATATTGATGTCACATTTGATGATACTGCCTTTGATAATGATGGTATTGTTTTTTATGCATATTGCAATGTTCCTCAGGAGTACTTGGAAAGAAGCCATATATTTTATGAGAACCAGATTCTTCCGCAAACTGATGGTTATGAAGATTTCTATTATGCTAAAAAAGGAATTGCGGTATTTGACGAGAATGATTTCAAGCAAAAAGTATATACTCCTTTATCACAAGGAGCAGCTGAAGTTGAATCATTTATAATGCTTTCGGATATACAGCCAATGCTTAATACTCTTAAAGAATTGAATTTGTCAATGCA
>JBAZFL010000083.1:0-7768 GCA_041653455.1 Clostridia bacterium | reverse complement strand
TAAACGATGATTTTGTCATAACGCAGGCAGAAAGCGCATTGCCAGACTCCCCTACAATCAAGAACCTTATATATATAGATGAATCAAGAACAGATAACCATATTGAGAAACCCGGTTTGATTAAAGCAAAAGACTGCTGGAAGGATTTTTCCAGCGAAGCTTATAAATGCTCCGATGTATTTAACCGGCCTGTCGGTGAATATTCTACAAAAACTACTGATACAATGCTTATATATTTCACATCCGGAACAACAGGAATGCCTAAAATGGTGCATCATGATTTTTCTTACCCGCTTGGACACATAGTTACCGCAAAATACTGGCAGTGCGTGGAAAAAGGAAAACTCCATATGAGCGTATCTGATTCTGGCTGGGCAAAATTCGGATGGGGAAAGATATACGGGCAATGGATATGCGGTGCTGTCATATTCGCATATGACATGGATAAGTTCGTACCTTCAAACCTTCTTAAGATGATGGAGAAATACAAGCTCACAACTTTCTGCGCTCCTCCGACTATGTTCCGTTTTATGCTTTTGGAAGATGTTCAGAAATATGATCTTTCTTCTATAAAACGCTTCTGCATTGCAGGAGAACCATTGAACCCGGAAATATTTAAAAAGTGGAAGGATATTACAGGAAAACCTCTTACTGAAGGATTCGGTCAGTCGGAATCGTCTGTAATGGTAGCTAATTTCAAATGGATAGAACCTAAACCCGGTTCCATGGGAAAACCTGCTCCTTTATATGACATACAGCTCGTAAACTCTGATGGAAATATCTGTGAAGATGGTGAAGAAGGAGAAATTACTGTACAGAATATGACAATCTCACATCCTATTGGACTGTTTCTTGGTTATTACAAGGATACTGAGCTTACCAGTCAGTACATACAAAACGGAGTATATAACCTAAAAGATGTCGCATGGCGCGACAGCGACGGATATTACTGGTTTGTAGGCCGGCATGATGATGTTATAAAATGTTCCGGTTACAGGATAGGGCCTTTTGAGGTGGAGAGCGCTCTTTTAGAGCATGAAGCGGTTGTTGAATGCGCAGTCACTGCAGTCGCTGATGAATTGAGAGGACAGATTGTGAAAGCGACCATTGTATTAAAAAAAGGCTTTTCGCCAAGTGATGAATTGGTAAAAGAACTGCAGGAACATGTAAAGACAGTCACAGCACCATATAAGTATCCTAGAATAATTGAATTCACAGATGAGCTTCCAAAAACAATAGGGGGCAAGATTAAAAGAGGCGAAATTAGAAGCAACGATAGCAAGAAAGGTTAAAATGGAGGCCGTATGATACACGATATTACAATAAACGACCTTAAAGACCCCATAATAGACAGCGTTCCAAGAATAAGCTGGAAACTGGAACCTAAAGACTCTGATTTTTCCATGAAATCCTACAGGATAAGGATAAAGGAAAAAGATACAGGTTCATTAACATGGGACAGTTCATTTGTTGAAAGCCGAAACACAAGATATATACCCGTTTCAGCAAACCTTAAATCTTTATGCCACTATGTATGCGAAGTGTCCATTAAAGACACTTCCGATAATCTGTATTTGTCTGAACCCTTCTTTTTCTCTACAGGAAAACTTGAAGATAAATGGACTGCGAAATGGATAAGAGCTCATTTTGCAAAGGATAAGTTTGAGACTAATCAGTGCGCATCATATTTAAGAAAAACCTTCAATGCAACAGGAAAAGTCAAGAAAGCGACTTTAGTCATATGCGGTTTAGGCCAGTTCTATGCAATGATCAACGGCAAGAAAATACATGACGATTTTCTTCCGACACCATATACAGATTACTCCAAAAGAGTGCTATACCGGGTTTATGACGTTACATATCATGTAAAAGAAGGTTCAAATGCAATAGCCGTAATACTTGGCAATGGCTTTTATAACTCTACTACGAAAGATCCATGGCAGTCATCAACAGCAATATGGAAAGACTGCCCCAAACTCATATCTGAACTGCATTTAACATACACAGATGGCACTGTTGCTGTAATAAATACTGACAACACCTGGAAAAGCTCTAAAGGTCCGATAATATTCAATGGAATGCGACATGGTGAGCATGTTGATGCAAGGCTGTATCAGAACGACTGGGAGCTTGCTTCTTTTGATGATACCTCTTGGGGCAATTCACCATATGCAAGAGCTCCTGGCGGGATTCTTCGTGCTATGGAAATGGAACCGATAAGAATAAGATACAGTTTCTCTCCATTGGCAAAATGGCACACTGAAAAAGGCTGGATAATCGATTGCGGAAGGTCAATAGCAGGAGTAGCCAGAATAGCCATTAAAGGAAAAAAAGATAGTGTGATTACAATCAGATATAGTGACAGACTTCATGAAGACGCTTCGCTTGATCAGGAAGCTTTGGCAAGTTTTAATCAGGATGCTCCATTTCATACTGACATATATACGAAATCAACTGATAATACAGAGTATTTTTATCCGATATTCTCATACCACGGATTCAGATACATTGAAATCAGTACAGAATATGAACCTGATCTGTCAGATTTCGATATTTGGGTACTTGCTAATGACCTTGTTACAAGGTCCATATTCGAGTGTGCAGATGATACAGTTAACAGAATACAGGATTTATGCATCAGATCTTCAGAATCCATGCTGTTTTCACTTATGGCATCAGATACTGCAAGAGAGCAGACATCATGGACAGGAGACACCGGTTTATCAGTCGAGCAGATGGCTACTAACTTTGAAAGCCTTGCCTTTTTCAGAAACTGGCAGAAAGTATTAAGGGAAGCTCAACTTAATTCCGGAACAGTACCATGTATCGTGCCTTCTGCAGGCTGGGGATATAACGGAATGAACGGGCCTGACTGGAGTCATCCTATATATGAAGTGCCAATTCAGTTTTACCGTTACTATGGTGATATGGAAATGATAAGGGATAATTATGAAGCTTTGTCAAAATACTGTGCATATCTTGACACAATGGCTAATGACGGTATAGTAAAATATGGTCTTGGTGACTGGTGTCCTCCGTTTATCGGGAAAGCGATTTCTGTTAATATGGAATCCTTTAAATGCCCTATTGAAGTATCTGACACCGCATATTATCACTTAGCATTAAAAGCAGCACAGAAAAGTGCAGAGATTTTACGAAAACACAAAGAAGCAAATAATTTCAGTAAAAGGGCTGATTATGTCAAAGACGCTTTCAGGAATGCTTTTTTTGATAAAGATACATATACAGTTAAGGGAAATTGCCAGACATCTACAGCCATAATGATATTTCATGATCTGGCTAAGAAAGAAGAAATCCCATTTTTGACTGCTAAGCTTGTTCAACAGATTAAAGACAATAACGGCGTACTGGATTTCGGGATTCTAGGGCAGAAGGCTGTGCTAAATGTTCTTGGTGAGAACGGTTACGCTTTAACTGCTCTAAAAATGCTTACAAAAGAAGGTTTTCCAAGCATGCGCAACTGGCTGGATATGGGAGCCACAACCTTGTGGGAATGCTGGAACGGAGGAGGTTCCAGAAACCATCACATGTTCTCTAACATATCTGAATTCTTCTATAAGTACATCGCTGGCATAATGCCATCAAAAGATTCATGCGGTTTTAACAATATAGTATTCAATCCTCCTCTTGATATGCCTTTTAACCATGCGAAAGCATCGATAAATACACCTAACGGATTATCCAGTATTTTTTGGGAAAAAGATGGCGACAGTTTTAAAATATCGATAAAGGTTCCATATGACTCAAAAGGATATCTGTATGTCCCAAAGAAATATCGAAACAAGGATACAAAGAGTTCGTTAACTGTCCAAGGCTTCACTCACATCAAGAGCAATGACAAAAAGGATAAATATATAGTCACTGTCGAATATGGTGTATATAGTATTAAGTTGTAATAAATAAGTCAAAAAAAGTAATACAGCAGTATGCAGTTTAAAAAATGAAGACAGGAAAATGATATATAAAAACCCGGTATATTACCGGGTTTCTCAGTATAAAGATATTACTATAAGGATTACAGCACTATCTTAACTATATCTCCGTCCGCGCTCTGTATATCAACAAGCTCGAAACGTCCATATTTCTTTTTTATCTTCCTCATTTCAGCCATAAGTCTGCATAGATCCTTACTGCTTATCTGGCATTCCTTCGTTTCTGCTTTTTTGTTTATTGCTTTTGCAGCTATAACAGCAGTCAGGTCTGATAAGACAAGTGATGTTGGAAGAAGCAGATTTATATTTTTATTATCATTTGATTTTATCCTAATATGCATCTTACTCCACCACTATTTCTACAATATCCCCATCTGCACTTTCAATTTCAACAAGCTTGCCTATCAAGCCCTGATCAACAAGAGTTATAAGCTGTGCGAAATCCACTCCCTTTAATGCTTCATTTCCTGAAACTGCAGGCATCTTGACTCCCATTTCCAGACCCATTTTGACAAGCGGCATTGGAAGGTTAACTTTTACTTTGTCTCCGTCTTTTGAATTAACATAGATTCTGAACATTAAATCATCAATGCTTTTTCTTTTTTCTTCAGGAACAAACTCTATATTTTTCTTTGGAGCGTCTGATAAGAGTTCGTCAACTGTTACTGACAGCATTTCGGCTATCTTAGGTAAGAGCATAATATCCGGACATGAAAGGTCATTCTCCCACTTTGATACAGCCTGTGCTGTAACATTAAGTTTTTCGGCCATCTCATCCTGGGTTATATTTTTACCTCTTCTTAATTCTGCAATTCTTCTTCCTAAAGTATTCATTTTTCTATCTCCCTTATTAATATATATTTTTTCTTTTTCATATTCAATCATTTCATGGATTCTTTTGAATCCTACCAAAGTTTCATGGACTCTTTGTATTGCATTTCAATCATATCCACGCGATTGCATCTTTTCTTACACATTTCATCTGCAACATTTCTGACTACTATTCTTTCGAGTAAATCACCTAACATGTCTCTGCCCCCTTTACCATATGCTTTTTTTTCTTTTTGTGCTTTCATAATTTCGTGCTCCTTGCTTTTCATAGTTACATTTTAGTGTTAGAAATGCTTCTATTGAAGGTATTAAAGGTTGATTTTGCTGTTTTTTCACAACCTCTAGTTGTATATTTACTCAACCTTCAGTTGAGTTGACTGTTTTCCATATTTTTCGTCTATTTTTGCATATTTTTTATGTATTAACGTGAGGGAGCTGCAAATATACAGAATGAACATGAATATATTCACTAATTATTCACTCTATTGAATATTTTTATTAATATATACACATTTTAGTTGACATTATGCAATTTCTTTGTATAATTATACTAAATAACTTGAAAGAGGCTTAAAATGGAAAAGAAAATTAAAAAAATCGTATTGGCATACTCAGGAGGACTGGACACATCCATAATAATACCCTGGTTAAAAGAAAATTATGAAGGATGCGAAGTAATCGCAGTCTGCGGTGATGTCGGTCAAGGCAGCGAGACAGATGGCTTGGAAAAGAAAGCACTAGCTACCGGAGCTTCAAAATTATATATAGAAGATCTCACTGATGAATTCGTAAATGACTTCATATTCCCTACCTTAAAAGCTGGAGCGGTATATGAGAAAAGATACTTATTAGGAACTTCATTCGCACGTCCGATAATAGCTAAAAGAATAGCCCAAATCGCACTTAAGGAAAATGCTGATGCGATATGCCATGGCTGCACAGGTAAAGGAAATGACCAGGTCCGTTTCGAGCTGACAATTAAGGCATTCGCGCCTAAGATGCAGATAATCGCTCCATGGAGGATATGGGATATCAAGTCTCGTAATCAGGAAATAGATTATGCAATAGCGCACAATGTCCCGTTAAAGGTATCAAGGGAAACAAGTTATTCCAAAGATAAGAATCTGTGGCATCTTTCACACGAAGGGCTGGATTTGGAAGATCCTTCAAAAGAGCCTCAGTATAACAAAGAAGGCTTTTTGGAAATGTGCATTTCCCCTGAAAATGCTCCTGACAAAGCAGAATATGTAACTATTGACTTTTCCCAGGGAATTCCTGTAGCAGTCAATGGAGAAACTATGACAGGACCTGATATAATAAGGGCACTTAATAATATTGGGGGAAAACATGGCATAGGTCTTGTGGATGTGGTGGAAAACCGTTTAGTCGGAATGAAATCCAGAGGAGTATATGAGACCCCAGGAGGCACCATACTTTATCATGCGCACGAAGTTTTGGAAACTCTTACTTTAGATCGTGACACCATGCATTACAAATCCCTTGTAGCAGAGAAGTTTGCAGAGCTCGTATATTATGGGCAGTGGTACAGTCCGCTAAGGGAAGCTATATCTGCTTTTGTAGACAAGACACAGACAACAGTAACCGGTCAGGTTAAGCTAAAACTCTACAAAGGGAACATCATTAATGCCGGTACAGTATCTGACTATTCCCTATATGATATGGATATAGCTACATTTGAAGAAGATGATGTATACAACCAGAAGGATGCAGAAGGCTTTATAAACCTTTTCGGACTGCCAATAAAGGTAAAAGCGCTTTCTGACACGAAAAACAAAAAAAAGTAAAAGAAGGTTAAGATGGACAAACTTTGGAAAGGACGTTTCAGCAAGGATACAGATAAACTGGCAGATCAGTTTAATTCTTCTATAGGCACAGATTATGTTTTGTATAAACAGGACATATCAGGTTCAATAGCTCATGCTGACATGCTGGGAAAAACCGGTATCATTCCAGCAGAAGATGCTGAAAGAATAACTGAATGTCTTAGAAAAATACTAAATGAAATAGATGACGGGACTTTGAATATCGATTTTTCTTTTGAAGACATACATACCTTCGTTGAACATGAACTTACAAAAAGGCTGGGCAATACTGGAAAGATGCTCCATACCGCAAGGTCAAGGAATGACCAGGTAGCTACAGATTTCAAAATGTATGTAAAGGAACAGATATGCGATATGACCGGATATATAAAAATGCTTCTTGGAGTATTAGCTGATCATGCATCAGAAAACATTGAAACTGTAATGCCCGGTTATACCCATATGCAAAGAGCCCAGCCTGTCACATTAGGACATTACCTTATGGCATATGCTATGATGTTTCATCGTGACTTGCAAAGATATGAATCTTCCTATTCCATGATGGATACCTGCCCTCTTGGAAGCGCGGCTCTTGCTGGAACTACCTATAGTATAGACAGGAATATGACAGCTTATGCACTTGGTTTTAACAAGCCGTCAAACAATAGCATTGACGGCGTATCAGACCGTGATTTCGCTATAGATGCATGCTATGCCAACAGCATGGTCATGATGCATCTTTCACGTTTCTGTGAGGAATTAGTGCTTTGGGCTTCATGGGAATTCAAGTTTATCGAAATATCCGATTCCTTTTCCACAGGGTCCTCAATAATGCCTCAGAAGAAAAATCCGGATATTGCTGAACTGATAAGAGGAAAAAGCGCAAGAACCTTCTCTGATATGAATACTCTTCTTGTTATGCTTAAATCATTGCCTTTAGCTTATAACAAGGATATGCAGGAAGATAAAGAGGCTGTGTTTGACAGTTTTAACACTGTCAGAACATGTCTTCTTGTATTCACTTCCATGCTGAAGGATACAGTGTTCTTAAAGGATAACATGAGAAAAGCTGCAAACAGAGGATTCATCAATGCGACCGATTGCGCTGATTATCTTGTCAAAAAATCCATGCCTTTCAGGGATGCATATAATATTACAGGG
>JBAZFL010000082.1:0-7773 GCA_041653455.1 Clostridia bacterium | reverse complement strand
AATTGAGTATAAGTATCTAAGAATACCTACAGGAAAGATACTTAAATCACAACATCCTTTCTTTGTAATAGGGGTTGAAAAAGGAACAGTTATTGATAAACTTTTAGTTTATATTAATGCTGAAAAGCTAGAAAGTTTTTTTACAACTGACCTTCCAATGCCCTGCAATCCAGATTTGGATTATTACGCATTTAAGATACCTAACGATAAACAAATACCACCAGTTTCTGTTGTTGAAATGGGGACTGCCGGTAATGATATTGTCATTCACTGGGCTGAGATTCGTTTAATCTAACTCTTTTATAACTTTATACCACTTAAGTATTGTATCTGTTTCAAAACTCGGATACCCTGCCATATAGTGGTTTCTGTATTTTCTGCCATCGAAAGTCCATTCAATAATATACAGCTTTTTGCTTCCGGGTATTTCAAAGAATTCTCCTATTTTCTTGTTTTTTCCTCTTTCAATATTTATGTCTCCTTGTACGAGCACTTTGCTGTCTTCATATTCAAATACTTTGAATTTTATAGATTTATCAGAATTCGTATCATTAGCAACATAAACTGCTCTTTCCCATCCTTTTATCTCATCCAGCATTACACATACAGGTTCCTGAACTCTTCTAATTACATCAAATGCAAGCTTCTTGTCAAAATAGTAATCCACTACAGCATCAGATACGCCCGGCCACCCGTCTAGAAGATTCCACCACAGGATTCCTGTCATATCCCATTTCTTTATTCTTGTTCTTTCTATGAAAAATTTGAATGCTTCAGCCTGTGAAACCTGCGAAACTTTAATGAATGTCTCTAAATCATCAGGAAGTTTTCCCACAAGGATCCGTACCTGATTCGCCATTAAAGTATTCCTTCTACCTATTACATCCTCTATGAGATAATCTTCAGTGCTATGATGAGCCCATGTCTTGTTACCTTCAATAGGCCACAAATCCTGTTCGGGTATATACTTTTTCAGACTCTCAAGACAGGGACATCCGTGATATCCTGCTTCTGCAATAAACTTGGCAGTAACATGCTTGTAGAAATCATCTTTAAAGTATGCTCTGGGACCCCATATGTGCTGTTCTGGTACGTTATATGAATCAAAACCTTCAGGTATTTCAGGAGACGATTTCAAATATACTCTGAACGGATCATTCTGCTGTACTGCTTTTTCCAGTATTTCCCTGGATATCCTGTTATATTTACTTTTATCATCGGGATACCAGTATCCGTCGACTGTAGTATCTATCTCATTATCACCGCACCACAATACAAGACTAGCGTGGTTCCTGAATTTTTTTATTACTTTCTCTGCTTCATCATAAACAGTGTTAAAAAACTCTTCTGTCTGAGGATAGTTAGAATTACCGAATGTGAAATCCTGCCATACCAGAATGCCACATTCATCGCACAGATCATAGAAATCTGTTTCTGGGTAAACATTACCTCCCCAGCACCTTATCATATTGCAGTTACATTCAACTGCAAGTTCAATTTCCTTTTTCTGCCTTATATGATCCTTGCTGTGCAATATGTCCAGTGCTATATGATTGGTACCGGTTATAAATACAGGAATTCCATTGACATATAGTTTGAACTCCTGATTTCCTTTTTCAAATATTCTTTCCAGATGGAATGTCCTTAATCCTATACTGTCTGTCCTGCTGTCAATAACCTGACCATTGTATAGCAGTTCCATTGTTACTGCATACAAGTTCTGTTCGCCATACCCTCTTGGCCACCATAGTCTTGGCCTGTCAATTAAAAATCCGTCATTCCCGCTTACGAACCATGCAGGTACCGAGTATTCAAATTCCGATTCTTCACACTTTCCTCTGACTCTTATCATAAAACCTGAAAGATCATCGTGGTCTGTTGTAAATCTGTATGCGAACCTCATTCTTATCTTATCCATACTGAAAACTGGAGTAGAATAATATGCTTGCGTTATTCTGGTACTTTTCATAGCTAAGAGTTTTACATCCTTCCATATGCCTGCTGAAACCAGTCTTGGAAGTATATCCCACCCCATCATATGAGGTGCTTTACGTATATATGGCAGTTCAGAACAATGCCGGCATCCTCTCATCCATACCGTATATTCCTTTTTTTTAATATAGTTCATTACTGAATATATACGGACAGCGATAGTATATGATTTACCGGAAGATATAAAATCGGTAACATCAAATTCGTGTTCAATAAGCATATTTTCAGCATGTCCTATTAGCATGTCATCAAGATATATATCCGCAACTGTATCTATTCCATTAAAGAGAAGGATATATTTATTTCCTTTAAAATCTTCAGGTACACTGATAGTCCTTGTATACCACCACTGGTAATACTCATATTTGGTATAGTCAAAAGAGTTTTCATTTATGTACGGGTCTTTTTCTATACCTGCTTTGAAAAGGTCTGCTTCAATATTTCCAGGAACAAAAGCTTCTATACATTTATATCCGCTTTTTTCTAATTGCGATGGTTTATTAACATATGCTTCTTTTTCTTCGATGTAATAAAGCTGCCAGTTCCCGTTAAGTAACATGTCCATAACTATCCCATCTCCTCTTTATAATACTCTAGTATCGCTTTATCCCTTGTCAATGTAAACAACATGCCGTACTGGTCACATATAGATATGCTCTTTTCCAGCATTTTTATCGCTTCCTCTATACTGAACCACTGATGCTTGAATCCAAGCTCTTTCTCTTTCCTCGTCAGATGCAGCTGTCCTTTTTTTCCAATTGCTTCAGCTAAAAAAACATATGATATATGAAGAAAGTCCTTTTGTGATTTGTGTTCCTCAATAGTACCCAGAAAAGAGATAATATGGCAGAGGTATCCAGTTTCTTCGTTGACTTCTCTTTGAAAAGCTTCCTCTTTTGTCTCACCCTCGTCTATCCCGCCTCCTGGCAGTTTATACATATTTTTGTTCTTCAGATACATTAAAGCGACCTGTTTTTTAGAATTAAGAAGTATGCCTCTTGCTCCATATCGAGAAATCCTCGAAATATACTGAGGCTCACCTTGCTTAAAGACATATGAATCGGTTATTTTCTTATCTAACATCTGCTCTCGCTTTACATACGGTTTGAATGCCAATGTTAATATTATAGCATAAAACAGGACTGTACAAAAATGTACAGTCCTGTTGTTTGTTCTAGATATCAATCTAACTTATTCAGCTTTCTTTTTATAAATCTCATATCTTCCTTTAGCATCTTTTTCTGTTTTTTCAAACAGCTCGTCAGCTAACTCAGGGAATGTGACCTTAAGAGAAGTATATCTTGTCTCGCTGGCTAAGAATTCTTTGAAGTCTCCAGTAGGTTCTTTAGAATCCAATATGAATGGGTTCTTGCCTTCTTCGGCCAGTGTAGGATTGTATCTGTAAAGGTGCCAGTATCCTGCTTCAACAGCTTTCTTTTCCTGTAACTGCGTTGTACCCATACCGGTCCTTATACCATGATTGATACATGGAGCATATGCGATTATGAGTGAAGGTCCATCATATTCCTCAGCTTCTTTTACCGCTTTTATAAACTGATTCTGGTCTGCACCCATAGCAACCTGTGCAACATATACATAACCATATGACATAGCCATCATGCCAAGATCTTTTTTCTTGATCTTCTTTCCTGCTGCTGCAAACTTAGCGACTGCAGCTGTAGGAGTAGATTTGCTTGCCTGACCGCCGGTGTTTGAATATACTTCGGTATCATAAACTATTACGTTGACATCCTCACCAGAAGCAAGAACATGGTCAAGTCCGCCGTAACCGATATCATACGCCCAACCGTCTCCACCAGATATCCATTGTGAGGTCTTGACAAAATAATCTTTCTTTTCAAGAAGCTCTTTAATAATATCGTTGTTATCACAGCATTCGAGCTTTTCAATCAGAGCATTACTGATTTCTCTGGATTTTTCTCCGTTATTCTTGTTATCTATCCAGTTTTGTGCTGCTTCTTTTACACAATCACAAACATCAGATGCTAATAACTGTTTTAACAGTTCTTCAATTCTTTCACGCATGTGTCTTGTTGCTATATACATACCGAATCCGAACTCCGCATTATCCTCAAATAATGAGTTTGCCCAGGCTGGTCCATATCCATTACAATCCGTGCAGTATGGTGTAGCAGGAGCCGAACCTCCCCATATGGAGCTACATCCTGTAGCATTTGCTATCATCATTCTGTCTCCGAAGAGCTGAGTGATAAGTTTCATATATGGAGTCTCTCCACACCCAGGACATGCTCCTGAGAATTCAAGATAAGGCATGTTAAACTGGCTGCCTTTAACGCTGTATTTATTAAATGGAGTCTCTTTCTTTGTAAGCTTTGTAGTGAATTCCCAGTTTGGAGCCTGATTCATCTGAGTATCTATCGGCTTCATTACAAGAGCTTTTTCCTTTGAAGGACATACCTGAGCGCAATTTCCGCATCCTGCACAGTCATATGGTGAAACCTGAATTCTGAAGGTCATTCCTTCAAGTCCTTTTCCGACAGCTTTCTTCGTTTCAAATCCCTGTGGCGCATTCTTCATCTCTTCATCGCTTACAAGGAAAGGCCTGATAGCTGCGTGAGGACACACATATGAGCATTGATTACACTGTATACAGTTGTCTATATTCCATTCAGGAACTTCAACAGCTATTCCCCTCTTCTCATATCTTGACGTTCCTTGCTGCCACGTACCGTCTTCGATTCCTGTAAAAGTAGAAACTGGAAGCGAATCACCCTGCTGGGCATTCATTACTTCTACTACATCAGTTATGAATGCTGGATATTTCTTGTTATCTTTTGGCAAGTCTGCAGCATCTTTCCATGATGTGGGAACTTTTACTTCAACGATGTTATCAATACCCTGGTCAACAGCGGCATTATTCATGTTAACAACTTTTTCGCCCTTTTTCCCATAAGATTTCATAACAGCATCTTTCATGTATTTAACCGCATCTTCGATTGGTATTATATTGGAAATTTTAAAGAATGCAGACATCAGAATCATATTCGTTCTTCCGCCAAGTCCGAGATCCTGTGCAATCTTAACAGCATCAATTGTATAGAACTTTACATTATTCTTAGCTATATATCTCTTCATATGGCTTGGCAGACGCTCTTCCATCTCCTCAACAGTCCAGCCTGTATTAAGCAGGAATGTTCCACCCTTCTTTACGTCAGAAACTATATCATATTTGTCGACATAACTTTGATTGTGGCATGCGACAAAGTCAGCATCAGAAACCAGATATGTTGATTTAATAGGATTTTTTCCGAATCTTAAGTGTGATACAGTTATACCACCGGATTTCTTTGAGTCATATGCAAAATATGCTTGAGCATACATGTCTGTGTGGTCACCGATTATCTTGATGGCGTTTTTATTTGCGCCGACTGTTCCGTCAGAACCTAGTCCCCAGAATTTGCAGCTTACTGTGCTCTTTGGAGTGGTATTGATTTTTTCCGTGATAGGAAGTGATAGATATGTGACATCATCATTAATCCCAATGGTAAAATTGCTCTTTGGCTCATTAAGTGAAAGGTTTGCAAAAACAGATGCTATCTGTGAAGGAACAGTATCTTTTGATCCTAATCCGTATCTTCCTCCAACTATAACTGGAGCATTTTTATCTCCTTTATATGCAGCAACTACATCAAGATACAAAGGTTCGCCTGTTGCTCCTGGTTCTTTTGCCCTGTCAAGAACTGCTATCCTCTTAACTGTTTTTGGAAGTGCGTTAAGGAAATGTTTGATGGAGAAAGGTCTGTATAATCTGACTTTTAATAAACCGACTTTCTCGCCTTTTTCAATAAGATAATCAACAACTTCTTCAGCTGTGTCAGTAACACTTCCCATTGCGATTATAACTCGGTCAGCATCTAAAGCTCCGTAATAATCAAACAGATTGTATGTCCTGCCTGTAACTTTGGAGATTTCCTTCATGTAACCTTCAACAATAGATGGAACTGCATCGTAAAATCTATTTATTGATTCCTTAGCCTGGAAAAATACATCAGGATTCTGAGCTGTTCCTCTAAGGACCGGGCGTGTAGGATTCAGTGCTCTGCTTCTGAATGAATTAATCGCTTCTTTATCGACAAGCTTCTCAAACTCCGAGTAATCTATTACTTCTATTTTCTGAAGCTCATGGCTTGTTCTGAACCCGTCAAAAAAGTGTATGAAAGGCACTCTGCTTTTAATTGTGGACAGGTGAGCTACGCCAGCAAGATCCATTACTTCCTGAACGCTTCCTGCCGCCAGCATTGCAAAACCAGTCTGTCTTGTAGCATATATGTCTGAGTGGTCTCCGAATATTGAAAGAGCATGACCGGCAATAGCTCTTGCACTAACATGGAATACTGATGGTAAGAGCTCTCCTGCAATCTTATACATATTAGGTATCATCAGTAATAACCCTTGTGATGCCGTATATGTTGTAGTTAAAGCTCCTGCCTGTAATGAACCGTGAACTGTTCCTGCTGCACCTGCTTCTGATTGAAGCTCAACAACCCTGACTTCCTGTCCGAACATGTTTTTCTGACCATGAGCCGCCCATTCATCGACATTTTCTGCCATAGGCGACGAAGGGGTTATGGGATATATAGCAGCTACATCTGTGAATGCATATGATACATATGCTGCAGCTTGATTCCCATCCATCGTTTTTAGTTTTTTACCCATTTGTTTCTCCTTTTAAGATGTATATAAATTAATAACTTCGTTGTTACCAAATTACATTGTAGCATATAAATATAATCTTTTAAATAATTAAACATCGAATTTGCCAGTATTCCATATTGATAACACCCTATGGTATAATCATTAGAGTAGAAATTGCCGGGGCAAGGATGAAATAAATGAAAAAGTCAAAATATAGATGGGTATATATAGTTGTCTTCATATTAATTACGTTAATAACCGTTTTTTTAATTTTTTCTGCAGAGCGTCTGCAGCAATTTGAAGCACTTGATCCTGCTGGTTCTGATGCAAAATGGCTTATAAACCAGCCTATTGCTCACAGAGGATATCATAATGAAAAAACAGCACCTGAAAACTCCTTAGAGGCTTTTGAAGCAGCAATAAAAAAAGGATATGCTATTGAACTTGATGTATTGCTAACAAAAGATGCTCAGGTTGTAGTTGTTCATGACAGCAATTTAGAAAGACTGACTGGTACAGATTCTGACATTAATCAGATGACTCTTGAACAGGTCAGAGGTTTATTCCTTTTAGGTACTGCCAGCACAATACCGACACTGTCTCAGACTCTGGAACTTATTAATGGGAAGGTTCCCATATTGCTGGAAATTAAATCCAGCGGTTTTTCACATGAACTGGACGAACTGACATACTCACTTATCAAAGATTATGAAGGAAGCATAGCTATACAGTCATTTAATCCTTCTAGTGTCAGGTGGTTTGCAAATAACGCCCCTGATATTGCAAGGGGCATGCTCCTGCGCGGTAATTTGGGTTTTGGCTTGGCTAATAGATTTATTGACAACTTATATATGTTATTTTCGAAACCCAATTTCGTTGCATATAAGTATGAAAATCTTGTGAAAACCGATTTTTCTGAATTAAGGAAAAACGGCCTTATAGTCCTCGGTTGGACTGTAGGCGAAAATATGCTTAACACAAGAGAATTTGTAGGCCATTGCGATAACATCATACTGGAGGCTGAATAATGTTAAAGGGAAGAACCCTTTTAGGATATGATGACAAACCTGTAAAAAAGAGAAAGCTGAATTATTCGGATGGGCT
>JBAZFL010000081.1:0-7817 GCA_041653455.1 Clostridia bacterium | reverse complement strand
CGAATCTTGCAAGATTCGACGGTATAAGGTATGGGTACAGGCCTGATGAATTTGAAGATATAGATCAGTTATACGAGCACAGCCGAAGCAGCGGATTTGACACCGAGGTTAAACGCAGGATAATGCTTGGTACTTTCGTGTTGAGCCAGGGATATTATGATCAATACTATAATAAAGCTCAGAAAGTCAGAAGACTTGTAGAAATCGAATTTGATAAGGCATTCAAAGAATGTGATTTCATACTGGCTCCTGTTACGGCATCTACTGCATATAATATAAAGGATACCAAGAAGGATGCTGTGGCTATGTATATGGAGGATATATTCACAGTTCCGGTAAATATCGCCAAACTTCCAGCTCTGGCATTGCCTGGAGCAATGTCAAAAGAGAATCTTCCAATAGGCATACAGCTGATCGGCCCTAAATTATCTGAGAAGACTCTCTACAGATTAGGATATGCATATGAGAGAAGAAACAGGGAGGTAAGACATGTATAAAGGATATGTAATGAACATAGGACTGGAAGTCCATGTAGAACTAAAGACACTAAGTAAGATATTCTGCAGCTGTCCGACCCTGTATGGGGCAGAACCTAACACTCATGTATGCCCTGTATGTTTGGCAATGCCAGGAGCGCTTCCGGTATTGAATAAGAAGGCAGTGGAGTATGCTCTAATGGCAGGTATTGCTCTTGATTGTGAAATAAATCTCGAGTGTAAAATGGACAGGAAGAACTATTTTTATCCTGATCTTCCCAAAGCATATCAGATATCCCAGTATGATGTTCCATTATGCAGGAAGGGTTATCTGGATATCGAAACAGAAACAGGAGGTAAAAGGATAAGGATTAACAGGATACATCTTGAGGAAGATGCCGGAAAACTGATACACAATGAAAAAGAGGAGACGCTGATTGACTGCAACAGATGCGGAGTCCCTCTTATTGAAATAGTTACAGAACCAGACATGGAATCAAAAGAGGAAGCAGACCTGTTTCTTAACAAACTTAGAACAGTCCTTTTAAACCTGGGAATATCTGATTGCAGGATGAATGAAGGATCTTTTCGTGTAGATGTAAACTTATCAGTTAGAAAACAGGATAATTCTGAATTGGGAACCCGTACTGAAATGAAAAACCTTAACTCTTTCGCATTCATACAAAAAGCAATTGAGTATGAATTCAAACGTCAGGTGGATAGCATTACAGAAAACAAACCCATAGAGCAGGAAACGAGAAGATATGACGAGAAGAACAGAAAAACATTTACTATGAGAAAGAAAGAGGATGCAGATGATTACAGGTATTTTCCAGATCCTGACCTTGTCAAGATAAAGCTGGAAAGGGATTATGTGGAAAATATCAAGAAGAACCTGCCTGATCTGGCAAGTAAGAGAAAACCGCAGATGATGGCAAAATATGGTTTATCATCATATGACTGTGAAATGCTCTTAACTGATATGGAACTTGCTGCTCTTTTTGAAAATGCTGCAGAATATACTAAGGCATATAAGAGTCTCTCAAACCTCATTATCTCGAAGAAGGATTCTGTATTGGGTATTCTGCCAGAAAGATTGGCTAAAATTGCGGATATGTCAAATAACGAACTGATTAATGCAATGACTGCAAGAAGACTGATTGATATGCTTTTGGAAAAAGATTTCGATATTGAAAAGGAAGTCGAAGAAAAGCAGATGGGTCAAATAAATGATGAGAAAATTTTGGCTGCATATGTCAAGCAGGCTCTAGAAATGAATAAAAAAGCAATTGAATCATATAATAAGGGAAATCTTCAGGCCATAGGTCCGATTATCGGGCAAGTGATGAAGCTGACACGAGGTTACGGCAATCCTGAAAAGATAAACGATATTATAGTTAAGTGCTTAAATAACATTTCCTAGTATATAAAAATTATGTAAATTAATATTGCATAAATAACATTAACATGTTAGAATCTAACAGCGTACAGTTCTTTGTACCCAAAATGAATGGAGGAGCAGATATGGCAACAGCAGTTATTATGCCTAGACAGGGAAATACCGTGGAATCATGCGTTGTTTCCAAATGGCACAAGAAAAAAGGTGATAAAGTAAACATTGGAGACATTTTGTTTACTTATGAGACAGATAAAGCTACTTTCGATGAGGAAGCTAAAATAGAAGGAGTCCTTCTGGAAACATACTTTGAAGAAGGCGATGATGTCCCATGCCTTTTTAATATGTGTGTTATAGGAGAACCAGGAGAGGATATATCTTCTTTCACTCCAGATGGTGCAAATCAAGTTAAGGAAGAAACAGAAAAACCTAAAGAAGAAATTAAAGAGGAAGTTAAGGCCCAAACAAATACTTTATCAGCACAGGTGTCTGGTGCAGAAGACGTAAAAATATCTCCAAGAGCTAAAGCACTTGCTGAAAAAACTAATGTCGATGTATCATATGCAAATGCAACTGGACCCAATGGCAGAGTGATTGAAAGGGACATCCAGCTTCTTGCAAAAGAAGGATTGAAAGTAACTCCTGCAGCCAAAACATCATATGATCAGACTGCTTCATATAATCCGACAGGAATAGGTGGAAGAGTAACAGAAGATGATGTGAAAAGAGGAAACTTTATTGAGACTGGTGCTCCTGTAGAAACCAAAGCTGTTGCAGCCACAGATTACACAGAGGAAAAACTAAGCAATATCAGGAAGCTGATTGCAAAAACGATGCATTCATCAATATCAGAAATGGCTCAGCTTACAATGAATGCTACATTTGATGCTACAAGCATAATGAATTTCAGAGCAATGGTAAAAGCTAACTCGGAAAGGCTTGGCCTTGCCAATATAACTATAAATGACATAGTAATATATGCAGTAGCAAAGACATTACTTGCACACAAGGATTTAAATGCTCATTTCAATGGTGAATCCATTAAGCGGTTTAATACTGTTAACATGGGTGTTGCAATAGATACTCCAAGGGGACTGATGGTTCCGACAGTGTTTAATTCTGACAGAAAGTCACTTAATGACATATCAGCTGAAGTAAAGGACCTAGCTGGCAGATGCAAGAGCGGGAACATAAGCCCTGATCTTTTAACCGGGGGTACTTTTACAATAACAAATCTGGGCAATCTCGGTGTCGAATCCTTTACACCTGTAATAAATCCTCCGCAAACAGCAATTTTGGGAGTATGCGGGCTTGTTACACGTATTAAAGAAGAAAATGGACAGATTAAACCTTATCAGGCAATGGGATTATCTCTGACAATAGATCATAGAGTAGTTGACGGTGCTCCTGCAGCAAGGTTTTTAAAGGATTTATGTACGAATCTTGAGAATTTCGAAATCATGCTTGCTAAGTAGAAAGGGAATTTTATGAAATACGATTTAATAATCATTGGCGGGGGACCTGCAGGTTATCTAGCAGCAGAACGTGCAGCAGCAAAACACATGAGCGTTCTTCTGTTTGAAAAGCGTAATCTGGGCGGTGTCTGCTTAAATGAAGGATGTGTACCCTCAAAAGCTTTACTGTACAGTGCAAAAATATATGATTACACAAAGCATTCAGAACAGTACGGAGTAAAAGTTACCAGTTCATCACTGGATCAGGAAACAGTAATAAAAAGAAAGAATAAAGTGGTCAAAACTTTAGTAACAGGTGTTAAAGGAGCATTAAAGAAACATAATGTCACTGTGGTTGAAAAGACAGCCAGGATAGAAAAGAAATCCGGAGAAGGCTTTGTCATTAGTGCTGACAACGAACTTTACACAGGTGACAGGCTTTTGATATGCTCGGGTTCAGAACCTATTATGCCACCTATACCCGGACTTTTAGAAGGATATCAGAAAGGCTTTGTTCTTACAAACAGGGAAATACTGGATCTGACCAAAATACCTGAAACTCTTGTAATAGTAGGAGGCGGGGTTATAGGTCTGGAGATGGCTTCATATTTCAACTCAGCAGGAAGCAAGGTTACGGTTGTGGAGATGCTTGACAAGATAGGCGGTCCTATCGATGATGAAATTGCAGAGCTTTTGCGAAAGGAATATGAGAAAAAGGGTATAACATTTAATCTTGGGTGTAAGGTAACCTCATTTACTGAGAAATCTGTCATATTTGAAAAAGACGGAAAAACTTTTGAGACGGGTGCTGAAAAAGTACTGGTCAGTATAGGAAGAAAACCTTCAACAAAAGATCTCGGGCTGGAAAATATAGGTGTGGAAAAAGATAAGAGAGGCGCTATAATAACTGATTCTATGGGACGTACCAATGTCGCGGAAGTTTATGCTGCAGGTGATGTAAATGGCGTATCCATGCTTGCTCATACTGCCTATAGGGAAGCTGAAGTATGCATAAACAACATTACAGGCAAAAAAGACATCATGAGATATTCTGCAATACCTTCAGTAATATATACAAATCCTGAAGTCGCATCAGTTGGGGAAACAGAAGCTACTGCTAAACAGAAAAATATGAATTTTGAATCTGTTACGTTATCTATGAAGTTTTCTGGAAGATATGTTGCAGAAAATGAAGGTGGAAACGGTATATGCAAAGTATTAAGGGACAAAAGCACTAACAGGCTTATTGGCGTAAGCCTTATAGGCAATTATGCATCTGAACTTATTTACGGAGCAGCTATGATGATTGAGACCCAGTTGACAGTGGATGATCTTAAGGAATTGGTATTCCCTCATCCTACAGTATGCGAGATAATAAGAGAGGCTTTGTTTGCTTTCTAATAGAGAGGATATACAGCCTCTCTTAACAGAATAAGTTATAAATTACAAGTGGTAATTAATATAAGAGGAGATAAAAAATGACAAAAGAACTGGTATTGAACCCGTCGGAACTAAGAAAGAAAAGTAAAATCAAGTTTAAAGACATAGACGTCTGTGCATATAACAAGACGATTGAAGAAGAAAAAAAGATATTCACGAAGACTGATTTTATGCGTATCTACAGGGATATGGCAATAATACGTGAATTTGAAAACATGCTCAATGCAGTTAAAACTACAGGACAGTATAATACAGTTGAACATGCTTATCCAGGACCTGCGCATCTTTCCATGGGACAGGAAGCTTCTGTTGTAGGAGAAGCATATACACTTGGTATAGAAGATTTCATTTTCGGATCGCACAGAAGCCATGGCGAGATACTCGCAAAAGGTTTATCTGCAATTGAGAAACTGTCTGATAAAGAGCTTATGGATATAATGGAGAATTATTTTGATGGCAGTATCCTCAAAATAGTGCAGAAGGACCAGAAAAGCGTAAAAGAACTGGCAATTGATTTTCTTCTTTACGGTACTTTAGCAGAAATATTCTCAAGAGAGACAGGATTCCATAGAGGATTAGGCGGGTCCATGCATGCCTTCTTCATCCCATTCGGCATATATCCGAACAATGCGATAGTAGGCGGAAGTGCAGACATAGCAACAGGAGCAGCTTTGTTTAAGAAAGTAAATCAGAAGAAAGGTCTTGTTATAGCAAACATTGGTGATGCTTCTTTGGGTTGCGGGCCTGTTTGGGAAGGGATATGTTTTTCTGCAATGGATCAGTACAGGACCTTATGGGAAGGAGATCATAAAGGCGGTTTGCCGATTATATTCAATTTCTTCAATAACTGCTACGGAATGGGCGGGCAGACTAAGGGAGAGACTATGGGTTTCGATCTTCTTGCACGCTTCGGTGCAGGAGTAAATCCTGACCAGATGCATGCAGAAAGAATTGATGGATATAACCCTCTGGCTGTTATAGATGCATATAAGAGAAAGAGAGAGATAATTGAAAAGAAACAGGGACCAGTACTGCTTGATGTGCTTACATACAGATTTGCAGGACACTCTCCGTCTGATGCTTCAGCATACAGGACAAAAGAAGAGATAGATATGTGGATGGAGCAGGATTCGCTGATTGAGTACAGAAACAAGCTTTCAAAAGGCGGAATAGCTAAGGATGAGGAATTCAACTCAATACTTACTGATACAGCTTCCCTCATATTTAAAATATATAAAATGGCTATTGACGAAACCATCACACCGAAAATGGATCTTGTTGCTAATCCAAGAGCCATTGAAAGCCTTATGTTTTCAAATAAAAGAGTGGAAAAAATGGAAGACAGGACTTGTGACGCATATATTCCTTTAGAAGAGAATGTACGTTATCAGCAGGTACAGAAGAAAGAAAGAATGGGAGTTGTCAATGGAGTAGCTGTTTCCAAGAATAAGGTTTATCAGGTAAGGGATGCCATATTTGAAGCCATGATTGAAAAATTCTATACTGATCCTACTCTTGTAGCATATGGTGAGGAAAACAGGGAATGGGGAGGAGCCTTTGCAGCATACAGAGGATTATCAGATTCTATGCCATATCACAGGCTTTTTAACTCATCGATAAGTGAAGCTGCAATAGTCGGCTCTGCTGTCGGATATGCAATGGCAGGAGGTAGAGCAGTCGTAGAGCTTATGTACTGTGACTTCCTAGGCAGAGCAGGAGATGAAGTTTTCAACCAGTTACCAAAATGGCAATCTATGAGCGCAGGAATACTTAATATGCCTGTAGTGTTAAGAGTCAGTGTAGGTGCCAAATACGGTGCGCAGCATTCTCAGGACTGGACCAGCTTATGCGCACATATTCCAGGATTAAAGGTAGTATTCCCGGTTACTCCTTATGATACTAAAGGGCTTTTAAATGCTGCTTTATCAGGCACTGATCCAGTAATATTCTTTGAAAGCCAGAAACTTTACGATAAAGGGGAGATGTTCCATGAAGGCGGTGTACCGACTGAATATTATGAGATTCCAATAGGAGAACCAGATATAAAGAGAGCAGGAAAAGATATTACGTTACTGACTGTAGGCGCGACGCTTTATACAGCACTTGAAGCAGCTGACATATTAAAAGAGAAATACGGAATGGAAGCTGAAGTCATAGATGCAAGGACTGTCTCACCTTTCAATTACAGCTTGGTTACTGAATCCGTTAAGAAAACTGGGAGAATCTTACTTGCATCTGATGCATGTGAGAGAGGTTCTCATCTAAAAGATATGGCAACAACGATTTCAGAACTGTGTTTTGACTATCTTGATGCGCCGGCAGTTGTTGTTGGTGCAAAAAACTGGATCACACCAGCTGCAGATTATGAGAAATCCTTCTTCCCTCAGCCAAGCTGGATTCTTGATGCGATACATCAGAAGATTGTACCATTAAAAGGCCATGTTTCAAAAATGAGTTTTACAGACGGTGAAACTATTAGATTAAATAAATTAGGGGTGTGAGTTGAATCAGAGGCAATTACAAATCAAACAGATGTTGGATGTGGCTCAAGAGGTTTTCCTCAAACAGCTCAAAACGGTTTTTCCGGATGTTTCGGAAATGACAATCCGTCGTGACCTTATACTATTGGAAGATATGGGTTATGCAGTAAGAACTCATGGAGGAGCAGTCAGTATAAATCGATTTAAGAAAGCCGGAGAAGATGAAATCGAATATATGGTAAGGCAAGCTGAGAATGTTGACAGAAAAGCAGTCATTGCTCAGAAAGCAAGTCATTTCATTGAAAAAGGGAGATCGGTATATCTGGATGCAGGAAGCACTGTTATGTGTTTGGCAAAACTCCTTACGGAAATGAAGGGATGCACATTTATCACCTCAGCGGTAAATACAGCATTAAAACTGGCTTCAACTGATAACTCAGTCATACTTCTCGGAGGAACTGTAAATCCTAACACGGTAGCATGTTCAGGTCCTGAAGCAATGCAGATGCTTGAGACAATGAACATAGACATGGCTGTAATGGGAGCCTCAGGCTTTTCTGTAGAAAAGGGA
>JBAZFL010000080.1:0-7827 GCA_041653455.1 Clostridia bacterium | reverse complement strand
CATTGAAGCAAGCCCATATAGGAAGCCTTTTGCTGCAAAGGCATGAGAGTCATTATCGTATCTCTCGTATTTGCCTATGGAGAAAGCTGTTTTGGACACAATGAAAAACATGAACAAAAACATCACAAAAGAATACGCCATAAGCCATAGAGTCATATTGTTTGCCATTGAAAGCGGGGCTATTACAAAGAACGTGAAAACAGCTGCCGCGGTTGAATATGCGAATAGAATCTTTAGGGTATGCTTTATGAAAATTTTCATTCAGTCGTATCTGTTACTCCTCTTGTTTCTTCTTTTTAGCATTTCTTATCAGAAGGAATGCTGCTGTACCGCCTGCAATTACAACAGCAACTATTACTATCCATAAATTGGCTCCTTTATATGAACCTGGATCAGTATGTTTGATTACGGAAACTGGCGCTGAAATTTTATGACCACAGACAGTACATACTTTTTCTTTTAGTCCTTCTTCTTCCTCGGTAGGTTCTTTTACGATTATCCATTCACCGAATTCATGCTCAGCTCCATCAGTACACAGAACGTACAGATAATCTGTATACTGGACAAGAAACTCTCTCATGTTGCGTTCTATTGGCCCTGAATCAACAACAGTACCGGTATACTGGGACATCATGTCATATTCAGGATTGTACCTTATGTAATACATAGTCTTATCATCCCGTGTGTAGTAAGAGATATTTTCGGTATTACCTGATGCATATTTTACTTTGATCATGAAATATGGCTTCTGGTTATCAGATGGCCCCTGCCACTGTTTGTCATAATCGACAATAACAGTAGTATAGAATGTAAATGTATATAGGTCAGAACCATATTGCAATTGTACTATGTCTCCATTGATAGTATATTCGTAGTTAGTGACCGGCTTCTCGTCCAATATATAATCCTGCTCAGTTATTACTACATCATATACTTCTCCGGTTCCAAAAAGATAATTCATAGAACTAATATTCTTAATAGCCGGTTCATATGGGAAAGGATAAAGTATCTCCATGAGTTCTGTATCTATCCATCCAAGATAATCATTTGAAATGAAGAAAACTTCATCAGAATCATCAAACTTAGCGTAATATGCGTTATCTTCAATTGATTGTCTTCCTATGTGAAGATATACGCTCTTATCTTCTGCTGATACTTTTACAGAATATGCAGGATCGTAAAGATCATAATTTTTATAATCTTCAGTAGTTGGCAGAACATTTACATATTCTCCAATTACCATTTCATAGGTCTTATCTATCATTTCCTGAGCTGTCTCAGTATATGTTTTTGCATTCAAAGGTTCTACAAGTTTCCACATTATATATGCATCAGGTTCAATTGAAAATTCAAGTTCGCCTTTCTTGTATAGAGAAAAGGAAGCCAGGCTTTCTGCACTGCCTGGAAAAATAACCTCAGATAATAGATATTCTCTATAAATAGTCAGCATACCGAAAGAAGTATCGGATATTGTGTAAACCTTATCAACGCCTTCTCGCATTACATACACATTATATGTTACGTTAATAACATCACCGAAGTATACTTTGTAGCTTGTTCCGTCTTTGAGAGTCACTTCAAAATATGAATTGTAGTCAATACCGTATTCTGCTATGTCTTTAGGGTTTTCCTCGATTATATTCACACATACTAATGAAGCAGCTTGAACAAGAGCAGTACTTATATTATCATTCAGTTCTTTATCAGGTTCATTAACTAACCTGTATTGCATTTCGGTAGTTTCATTACCTTCTTCATCTTTAACTTTTACTTCCATAAGCTCTACAGTAGTCTGTTCTCCTGAAATAGAAAAAGTATATCTCTGGATATCCGTTGATTTCACATTGGATGGTGTTATAAGCTCTGTTACATTAGGGTTAACTACTCTTGTTTTTGAAATAATATCATCAATTATGAAATATGCTGCAATTGCTACAGCTAATGCCAGTACGATAATGATTATTGTCCTTAAATTCTTCATTTATAAGTGCCTCCTCTTAAGGTAAACTATACCGCCTGATAACAAAATCAAAGCGGGCAGTATATAAAGCAGCACTGCTACGAAATTAGCCTGTGATGCAGTAATTGTAATAATGTTTACAAAATAATTTTTTTCTTCTATATTGACCTGAGTATAATCTCCTTCAAGCCAGTTAACAAGACCCATAAAGAATTTAGATGAATCTGCTTCGTATGCTTTATTGTTGACTAATATGTAATCTTTCATAAAGTCAGAAGAACCCAGAACTACCAGTCTAGCTTCTGTTGCAAGGCTTTTAACTGATGCTCCTGCATAAGCCGCACCGGATGTTGAATCATATCCGCTTATAGAAGCTTCCTGTTTTGATATGGAACTTGTCTTTAATAAAGGATTTACTACCAAAAATGATTTGGATTTATTTAATATGCGTATGCTCCTTGTATTTGGTGTAAGCAGATAGGAAATCGTATCATATACATTTAATGTTGCTTCTGTTCCGATAATCTGCGGAAAGATATAGTACTGATTACTTGCCATATATGAATTCGCATTATACTCCTTAATCCTGTCATAGTTATATTGGATATTGTAATAATCAAGGAATTCCTGTATATTTACGAATTTCTCAGCTGATTCATGAGCTCCAATGCATATCATAAGACGTCCGCCATTTTTCATATACTCCTCTAGAAGCTTAACCTCCTCATCAAGTAGATCAATTGTAGGGTTAATTATAAGCAGAATATCAGCATCCTGAGGTATTTCCATAGTTGATCTCATATCAAATGATGAAACATCATATCCATTTAGCTCCATAACATCTCTTGCAGTTATATAACCATCAAAGTACGAGTATTCATTATGCCCGGTGACAAAGTAAACTTTCGAGTAACTGTCTCTTGTAACATAACTTACAGCGCTTGTAAAAGCGTTTTCAACCTTTGAACCTGTATCAGTTATTTCAAAAGTAGAATCTGAACTTACATAAGTGCTGAAAAGATCATAATATTTGACTGCTTTAGTATTACCGTCCTTCACTCTTCTGACTACAAAATTCTGCCTAGTGAGATCCAGAGCTCCTGTTGGATCAAGCTGTGACACATAACCGACATTTGTATCCGGATCGACATATGTTACGGTAACATTATCATATTCATCATAATAGTTAAGAAACCTTATTACATTATAATAACTTGATGCGGAACTTATCTTTGTTGGATCCATAAGACCGATTATCTCTACCTCATCATCCAGTTCATTAAGAATATTTTTAGAAGTATCACTCAATGTATACAGTCCTTCAGGTGTAAGGTCCCATTCCAATCCCAGCAAAGGTATAGTAATATTAATAACTATAAACAAAGCAAGTACAATTGCTACAATTATAAACGAACTAGTCCCATATCTGAAATTCTTGCTAAGGAATATTTTTCTCAATTTGCTTTCTTTTTTCATGTTATCACCCCTGTACCCAACGACGTCTCTCAATCACCCTGATTGTCATATATAACATCAGAGCAGTAAAAGAAAGGAAGAATATGATATTTTCTAAAGAAAGCAATCCCTGAGTAAAGACGCCATATCTAGTAAGAACTGACATCCATTCCATTATACTGCCCATCATACCACCAACAGTTGCAGCATATTGATCTGCAATCCACATAGAAAACATAATGACCAGAGAGATTATGGCTGAAATAATCTGATTCTCAGTAAGTGATGAACAGAATACTCCGACCGAGCAGAATGCTGCTCCTAATAATATAAAACCAATATAAGCTCCAACAAGCTGAGTGGTAATAACTCCTTCAAATATAACTACAACCATAGGATATACGAAAGATATACCGACTATTACTAAAAAAACTGTAAAGGTCGCAAGGAATTTTCCTATCACAATCTTGGGTAATGATGTTGGAGATGTAAGCAATAATACCTCCGTTCCGTTCTTTTTATCTTCTGCTAAAATCCTCATTGTTAGTATTGGTATTATGAATATCATGAAGATACCAACATCATCTAGAACATCAACAAAATCTCCATATCCAGCTTTTAATGCCGGGTGGATGTAAATGGACATTATCAATATGTAAACTCCGATTAGTACATATGCTATGGGGGATTTGAAATATCCCGCTATTTCTTTTCTTGCTACAGCTGACATCTTACTCCTCCTCTGTCTGCGTTATACCGGCATTGCTCACAACACTAATAAATATATCTTCTAGAGTTGCAGCAGATGGTTTCAGTTCCAATATCGGCATCTTGCTTTCTGCCATTTTAAAGAATATCTCCTCACGTATATCATTATTGTTTTTGGTTTCCAACACATACTTATATACCAAATCCTCTGTTTTTGTAGTCATTGTGACATATTTTACATTTGGTATATTACCCAGTGTTTTCAAGACCTTGTCTTTGTCGCCTTTTATCGTAAGATTCAGTTTTGAGATTTTTGACAGATTATTTGAAAGCCTGTCCGGCGTATCTTCTGCAGCTATCTGCCCCTTGTTTATAATTACCACTCTTTCGCATATCATACTTACTTCAGGTAAAATATGTGTACTGAGTATTATAGTCCTATCCGACGCAAGACCTTTTATAACTCTTCTTATCTCAACAATCTGCTTAGGATCCAAACCAACAGTCGGTTCATCCAGAATTAAGACTTTTGGATTTCCTATGAGCGCTTGTGCAAGTCCGACTCTCTGTCTATATCCTTTTGATAGATTGTCAATAAGTCTTTTTCTATGGTCTGTAAGGCCTACAAGCTCCATTATATCTGACAATTCACTTTTTTTCTTATTTTTTGGAGCTTTCTTTAAGTCAGAAACGAAACTTAAATATTCAGTAACAGTCATTTCCTTGTACAAAGGTGGCTGTTCTGGTAAGTATCCTATTCTTTTTTTAACTTCTTCGGGATGTGTAGTAATATCATATCCGTCAACCTCTACAGTTCCGCTTGTTGATGGCAGATAACCGGTTATGATATTCATTGTTGTAGACTTTCCGGCTCCATTCGGTCCTAAGAAGCCGAGTATTTCTCCTTCTTTTACTTTGAAACTTATATCATTGACAGCAACAACTTGTCCGTAATGCTTGACAAGATTTTTGATTTCAATCACTGGGCTGCCCTCCTTATTATTTAGTCTGACATTAGTTTTACAGCCTTTTTATTATAACCTCATAATATTCGGTTTTCAACAATATTTTGAATACGCTACATCTATAGTATGCATTTTTCCTATAATTGTTGTTAATGCTGTTTTATTTTGCTATTATATACTTCAATGGAGGATTTTCATGTACGATGGTGAACACAGACCTTTAATACTTATAATATTGTTTTCAATAATATCCGTAGGCTTCTTTAATTTTTACTGGCTTTATATAGCAACATACGAAATCAAGCAAGTTTCAAATGACTCTGAAAAAATCAAACCAGGAGTCGAAACTTTTCTTGCAATAATAACCGCAGGCCTTTATATAATTTACTGGTCATATAAGTATAACAAAATTCTGTCAGAAGCCCAAAGGGCACATAAGATGTCCCCTCAGGATGCATCTTTGGCAGCTGCTATATTTTCTTTACCTGTAATAACCTGTATCGGCATGTGTTTTACTCAGTATCAGTTGAACCGTTTATGGAAATATGGTACTGCACCCGAAGCTAAAAAAAAGAAAAACAAGAAGAAGTAAACTGATATTAATCATAATACGACAAAAAAAATGTGCTTACTAAGCACATTTTCCTTACTGGATCTATAAGCCGGGTTCTGTATTGGATGATCATCTATCTAGGCATGATATCTCTATTATGCTCAAGCCACCTTTAGGAACGGACGGGCAGCCCATTGTCCCTACATGCGGTGTTGCTCCAGGTGGGGTTTACATAGCCAGGTATGTTACCATACCGCTGGTGAGCTCTTACCTCACCTTTCCACCCTTACCGTATTGCTACGGCGGTATATCTCTGTTGCACTTTCCTTAAAGTCACCTTCACCGGTAATTAGCCGGCACCCTTGCCCTATGGAGCCCGGACTTTCCTCATTTGCTGCCTTTCGGCCTTGCATCCGCGATCATCTGGTCCAGTAAGATAATAATAATATCATTATTATACCTATACTTCAAATAAATGATGATATTTTTTTTTTGTATGTAAAAATATCTATAGAAGGGAATTTTGTTTTCATTAAACCTGCCAGGTCGTCTATAAAGCATTCCTCAGACTCGTAATGCCCTAGTTCTATTATTGTTGGTCCTTTGTAGGCAATTGATTTAATTACATCGTATTTTATTTCTCCAGTAATAAATATATCCGCATCTAATTCTTTAATCGAATCAGCAAAACTGCCTGATGATCCTGTTCCAACCGCTACAGTCCTAATTTTACCAGGTATATTGCCGGTTATCTTGATCCAGTCAAGATTCAAGCTTTTTTTTATCTTTTTGATATAATTATAGAAATCGGTTTCTTCCGTAATACCGATTCTGCCAAGTGAAATTTGGTCTTCAAAAAATATCTTCCTAGTATCTTTTATGAAGCATTTATCTGCAAGAATATCATTAAGTCTTGCAGAATCATAATTGGTATGAAGAGAAATAACTCCTATTCTGTTACGGATAGCAATAATAAGCTCATCATTATCTATCTTGTACATAGGTTCATATATTACGGGATGATGAGTAATTACTAAATCTGCTTTAGAAAAAGAAGCAAACTCTATTGCATCCTTGGACATATCCAGACAGACAACTACTCTACGTATATTCTCCTTGCCTTTCACGAGAAGCCCAATATTATCTCCTTGAATTTTCTTATCCAAAGGGGCGATTGAGTTGATGTAATTCATAATCTTAGATATTTTCATGTAATGCCTCCAATTGTCTCTTAAGTTCCAACTCATTCTGATAGTCTTTTTTCCCCATATCCAGCCCTGATATCATGTCATCAAGCTTCTGTATATAGCTAGCAATATAGTCTGACAACATCGGATTTTGATTCTTTACAAGAAGTTTTGAGGCTATTGTATCAATTTTCGTATATTTTTGAATTTTACCGATGTATCTTGCATTAAATGCGTTATATACTTTGTTTTTTTCAGCAGTGAGAACCTCATCTGTAATTTCAAATCCATTATCCCAAAAAAAAGCTCTCAGTCTTTCAGTCCTGCTCTGGCATTGTATTACTATCTGAGATGCGCTCTTTGCTATATTAAGGTCATTATTAAGAATACTTATTATTACATCAGCACCCATTCCGCTAATTACAATATCAGCATCTGTATCAACGTGATTTATACCTTCAGATACAAATGCTTCTATATTCTCTTCCATTTCAAAAATACAAATATTCTTTTTTGCAATTTTTATCGGACCTTTCCTTATATCTGTTGCTACAGCCTTATTGCAGATTTTTTTCTGTATGAGATATATGGGCAGATAACAGTGATCTGTCCCTATATCAAAGATTACATCACATGGCTTAACTATACCTGCTACCATCAGCATTCTATTGCTTAATAAGCTTTCTACTTCTTTCATATTATTTATTCTACCTTATCGAACTGGTTTTTGGTATAATAAAAAAGAAATCATGAATGTTGACATACTATTTTACATCACATCATTCTTTTTACATATGGTATCAAAATATTTGCAAAAAAGATGTTGACCAGATTTATGCTTGTATGTATAATGTATCAGGAATTAAGATTTTCGGGCCTTTAGCTCAGTTGGTTAGAGCAACCGGCTCATAACCGGTCGGTCCGCGGTTCGAGTCCGTGAAGGCCCACCAAGAAACCTGCCATATGGCAGGTTTTTTACTTGATGATATTATTAAATAT
>JBAZFL010000079.1:0-7830 GCA_041653455.1 Clostridia bacterium | reverse complement strand
TATTGATGAATTAATAGTAAGCCAGCCAGATACAGGCGAACAGGCTTTAGAGATATGTGAAGCATTAGTCAGAAGCGGAGCACTAGATGTTATAGTCATAGATTCAGTTGCAGCATTAGTTCCCAAAGCAGAAATAGATGGGGAAATGGGAGATGCTCATGTCGGTCTTCAAGCAAGGTTAATGAGCCAAGCATTAAGAAAACTGACTGCAGTAGTATCCAAATCTAAAACAACTGCAATATTTATAAATCAGTTACGTGAAAAAGTTGGTATAATGTTTGGAAATCCTGAAGTCACTCCGGGCGGTAGAGCTCTAAAATTCTACTCAAGTATCAGAATTGAAGTCAGAAAAGCAGATAATATAAAATTAGGTGAAAACATAGTCGGAAGTAAAACAAAAGCGAAAATTGCTAAAAATAAGATAGCACCTCCTTTTAAAACAGCTGAGTTTGATATTATTTACGGACAAGGGATATCGAAAGAAGGATGTCTTGTTGATGTCGGTGTTGAATGTGGCGCAATTGAAAAATCCGGAGCATGGTATTCTTACAAAGAGCAGAGGATAGGACAAGGGCGTGAAAATGCAAAGGATTTTTTAATGCAAAATCCAAAAATCTCTGAAGAAATCGAAAAAGTCATAAGAACTACATTCGAATTAGACAAGAAGCAGGAGACAAAAACAGAAACAGAAACTATTGCAGATGAATGATGAGAAAGTTATAGTTAATAGAGAATCCTCAAAAAAAGGTTATGTGCTGACTTTTTCAGATAATTCGCAGCTTGTCATAGATGAAGAAACATATTTCAAGAATTATATTTATGAGAAAGAGGTTTTATCTGAAGAGTTATTTAATGATATTTCAGATAAGATTAAAAATGTGCAATGCTATAATAAAGCAATTACTTATCTTTTGAATGGTAAGAAAACTGAGAATCGTATTAAATCATATTTGGAAAGTAAGGGCTTTGAGTGTAAAGCGATAGATAATGCTATTTATAAGCTGAAGAAGGAAAATAAGATAAATGATAATGATTTTATCAACAAAATTATAAAAGCAAATATGAAAACAGGTATGAAGAGAGACAAGCTTATAACTAAACTAATATATCATGGGATTGATTTGGAAATAGCAATAAAAGAAGTAGATAAGGTAATTAAATATGAAGAAGATACTTATTAATTCACTAGGCTGTCCGAAAAATCTTGTTGACAGTGAAATAATGGCTAAATCATTATGCGATAAAGGATATGTTTTTACTGATAGCTTGGATCAAGCTGATATAGCTATTATTAATACATGCTCATTCATAGAACCAGCTGTCAAAGAAGCAATAGATGTGATTCTTGATACTGCTAAACATAAGAAAAATAGCTCTTTAAAGAAAATTGTAGTTACTGGATGTCTTGTCGAACGCTATAAGGAACAGATACTGGAGTCAATACCTGAAGTAGATATATGCATTGGCATTGATGGATACAATGATATTGTATCATTACTGGAAGGTAGTGATGAAAAACTAATATGCGGACCTAAAACTGATGTAAGCTTCATGAATAATAAGAGATTACTATCTGATGATACAGCAAGCGCATATGTTAAAATTTCTGAAGGTTGCGATAATAAATGCACTTATTGCACAATCCCTTCAATTCGAGGCAAATTCCGAAGCCGGACAATTAATGATATATGCAATGAAGTAGAAGCATTATGCAATCAAAATGGAATAAAAGAAATAACACTTGTTGCTCAGGATACAACAGCTTATGGAAGTGATATATATGGTAAACCATCCCTATATATGCTTTTGGAAAATCTTGAGAATATTAAACCTCTGAAATGGATAAGGCTTCTTTATTGTTATCCAGAACTTATAACAGATAAATTGATTGAGAAAATTAAAAACAGTAATAAAATACTGCACTATATTGATATGCCTCTACAGCATGCTTCAGACAGGATTCTGAAATTAATGGGACGCAAAGGAACCAAAGAACAATATTTAACGCTTATAAATAAATTGCGCATCAATATCCCTGATATAGTACTTAGAACAACCTTTATAGTAGGCTTTCCGCAAGAAACTGATGAGGATTTTAATATTCTTTGTTCATTTATAGAAGCTAATCGTTTTGACAGAGCGGGTTTTTTTGAATATTGCAGAGAACCTGACACGCCAGCTTACAGGCTTAGTGGGCAAATTTCAAAAAAAATCAAAACCCAGAGGCGAAAAAGAGCTGAGGGACTTCAACATGATGTGTTAATAAACAAAAATGATGAAAGAATTGGTAAGATATATAGTATAATTATTCAAGGCGTTTCCGATGATGGATTGTTTTATATCGGCAGATCTTATGCTGAAGCATTTGAAATAGATCCTGTAATTTATGTACTTAGCAAAGAACCTCTATATGTAAAAGATATGGTTGATGCTGTTATAATAGCCAAGGATGATGATTCTTTGATTGCGGAGGTTGTAAATGAATATAGCAAATAAACTTACATTAGCAAGAATCATAATGATACCATTCTTTATAATTTTTGCTGTTCCCACTCCATTATGGTTAACTGAACCTATTCTAAGTTTTCATCAGACATTTGGAACATTAATGGCATTGATAATTTTTATTATTGCTTCAATAACTGATCTTTTAGACGGATATTATGCAAGAAAACTAAAGCTTGTAACCAATCTCGGGAAATTTATTGATCCGATTGCAGATAAGATACTAATTACAAGTGCATTAATTTTAATGGTTCAAAGATCTGAGATTGCAGCATATACAGTAGTAATAATAATATCAAGAGATTTAATTGTTGACGGACTAAGACTTGTAGTAAGCCAAAAGGGTGAGGTAATTGCTGCAAATATCTATGGAAAAATTAAGACTAACCTTCAAATCATTAGTATTTGTATATTTTTACTGGATTTTTACATTAACTTATGGTACATACCTCAGATTGTGTATTCATTGGCATTGATTGCAACTGTATATTCAGGAATTATTTATATAAAAGCTTCAGTTAAATTTCTTAAAGAATAATTTTGAAGTACTTTAAATTAAATTTGCTTTGTTTCTCTTTACAAAACAGACATGATAGAATATACTGATATAAATTTGTTATCAGGTAATAAATTGTTAAAAAAGGGAAGGCATGACAAAAGCAACATTAAAAAAAATTAAAAAACTTGACGAACTGAAAACGATATTGGCTGATAACCCCTATATGAATGACAATCAGCTTGCTCAGAATCTTAATGTAAGTGTTCCATGCATAAGAAACTACAGAAACGAGCTTGGGATCAAAGAAGTACGTGAAAGAATTAAAGATACTGTAAGGTCTTTAGCTCCTGAGGATATTGTTGGTACAATAACTGAATTGAAACTTAATGAAAGCGGATCTGCAGAATTTGTCACAACTTTAGAGATGGTTTTCAAAAAGACCAACATTGTAAGAGGACAATATTTATATTCTTTTGCAGAATCAGTTGCTATATCAGTTATCAATGCGGAAGTTTCACTCGTTGGAGTTGCTAATATTAAATATAAAGAACCCGTATATGCCAACGAAAAACTTACTGCAAAAGCAAAAGTCACACAGATAAGGATGAATAATTATTTTGTCTGGGTTTTTGTTTTTAGGGATGACATTGAAATATTTAGAAGCAAATTTATACTAGTTTCAATATAATGAGAGGGTATATGAATATACTTGTTGATGCGATGGGTGGAGATAATGCTCCGCACGCAATAATAATTGGATGTTTGGACGCAATTAAAAAAAGAAGTGGATTTGATATAACTTTATTCGGTAATAAGACATTAATCGAATCAATACTTAAAGAGCACAAACACGATCATTCTAGAATAAAGATAGAGCATTGTCAGGATATGATACTCTCAACAGATATTCCGACACATGCGGTAAAGAGTAAAAAAGATTCATCAATGATAAAAGCTTTAACCATGCAGTCTGAAGGTTTCGGAGATGCTGTCATATCTGCAGGTAATTCAGGAGCTCTTCTTGCAGGATCGCTATTAGTGACTGGAAGAATAGACGGAGTAATACGTCCTGCTCTTGGAGCTCTAGTCCCATCAGGAAATAAGTTCACCTTGCTAATTGATGCTGGTTTAAATTCTAATTTGAGAGCTGAGAGCTATGTTCAGTTTGCAAAATTCGGTTGTGAATATATGAAGATAATATCCGGATGTGACAATCCACTTGTAGGACTTCTTAATATAGGTACTGAAGACAACAAAGGAAGTCAGGAAACAAAGGAAGCAAATGTTCTTCTAAAGCAATCTGGATTGAATTATTATGGTAATATTGAAGGTAACAGTATTGTTGAAGGTCTGGTTGATGTTGTGGTAACCGATGGTTTTACAGGCAATGTTTCGCTTAAATTGATTGAAGGAACGGCTTCATATATTTTTACGAGGATGAAAGCAGTGTTCAAGATTGACATACTTCATAAACTAGCCGCATTGATTATGCGCAGTGATATGAAGAAATTCAAAGCTAGCTTGAATCCTGATATAATGGGAGGAGCTCCTATATTAGGTGTAAATGGTTTGATTATTAAATCGCATGGAAATTCGAAAGCAAAAACAATTATGAATGTGGTGCTGAAAACTGTTTCACTAGTAGAAAATGATATAGTTGGTAATATAAAAAAAGCAGTGTGTTAAGCGCAAATAGCGTTTTAATATAAAATAGAGATATTGACGATGGAATAATAATAGAATATTATAAATACATCCATCGTACAGACGGGAGGATAAAATGGTATTTGAGAAAGTAAAAGCGATTATCGTAGAACAATTGGGTGTGGATGCTGACAGCATAACAATGGAATCTTCATTTATTGAAGATCTTGGAGCGGATTCATTAGATATAGTAGAACTTATTATGTCTATGGAAGATCAGTTTAAGATTACCATTCCTGATACAGAAGCAGAAAATATTTCTACTGTTGCTGATGCTGTAAATTTCATTGAAAACAACAGATAAGCAGAACAAAGGCTATTTTCAATAGCCTTATTTTCTTTGGATTTGAAAATCTTAAGAAAATAAGGTTAGCTAGCAGAAATAAATCGCATGCTCAAAGAAAAGTGAGCAAAATGCTTTATTCAAATATTGGATGAAATGGAAAAAAATATTAACGAAAAATCAATAGCATCTGTTGAGAAGGCTATAGGGTATGTTTTTAAAGATAAGATTTTATTGTCAACTGCTTTAAAACATAGTTCTTACGATAAATCTGATAATTATGAGAAACTGGAATTTTTAGGAGATTCAGTTCTTTCAGTTGTAATAAGTGATTTCTTGTTTAAAACGCATTCCTATCTGCAAGAAGGAGAGATGACAGTTACTAGGGCATATGCCGTATGTGAAGAATCACTATCGAAAGTATGCAGAAGGCTTGGGATTGATAAATATATACTTATTGGTATGTCTGCAGTTGGATCAAAGGTAAATACAAATAAATCAGTTATGGCAGACGCGTTCGAATCTATATTAGGGGCAATATATTTAGATTCAGGATTTGATTATGTTCGACTATTTATTATTTCCAATTTAAACGAATTTATTGTAGAATATATTAAATCAGGAGATAATAATGACCATAAGACTAAATTACAGCATTATGTGCAATCACAATATCAGGACGAGCCGAAATATCTTGTGAAGGAAGAGAAAGGTCCACCTCATGACAAAACATTTATAGTTGAAGCATTGGTCATGGGAAAACCATATGGCAGAGGTAAGGGAAAAACAAAAAAGGAAGCGCAGCAAGCTGCAGCAAAAGATGCTTTAAATAATATTGAAAAAAAGGTTTAGATAATAATGATTCTTAAAAAGGTTGAACTGCAGGGATTTAAATCCTTTGCGACACGGACAGTATTAGAGCTCAATAAAGGTATTACAGCTATCGTAGGACCAAATGGAAGCGGTAAAAGCAATATAGCTGATGCTATAAGATGGGTTCTGGGTTCGCAAAGCTCTAAACAGCTTCGTGGTATAAACATGAGTGACATGATTTTTTCAGGTACACAGTATAGGAAACCTGTCGGATTTGCAGAAGCATCCCTATTTTTTGACAACTCAGATAAAGATCTTGCAGTAGAGTTTGAGGATGTAAAGATAACAAGAAGATTGTATCGTTCAGGTGAATCAGAATATTCAATTAATGATAAAAATTGCCGTCTCAAAGATATACAGATGCTTTTTTATGATACTGGTGTAGGAAAAGAAGGTTATTCAATCGTCGGTCAGAATGAAGTAAAAGACATTATAGAAAGTAATAGCATTGAAAGAAGAGGTATTTTTGAAGAAGCTGCTGGAATTATGAAATACAAGCAGAAAAAGCTTGAAGCATTACGTAAGCTTGCAAGTACAGAGGAAAATCTAATAAGGATAAATGATATAACTTTGGAAATTGAGAATCAGCTGGAACCATTAAGAATTCAAGCAGAAAAAGCAAAAGAATACTTAAGAGTATATGAGATACTTAAGGTTAATGAAGTTGGTCTTTATCTTAATAATCTAGAAATGTATCAGAAAAGAATTCAAAAATATGAACAGGATATACAACTTCTATCAGAAGATATTATATTAAAGGAACAGGAACTAGAAAGCATAAAACAGGAGAATAAGGACAGTAATTTAGTAATAAATCAATATGAAGAAGAAGAGCAGAAACTAAAAGATGAGCTTAATAATTACTTGAGAGAGCTGGAATCTTCAAGACATGATATTGTTTTATGTAATGAAAGACTATCAAATGCAGCAAATGAACAGACAAAGAACAAGAAAGAAATTGAAGAATATGAATTAAGGGAAAAAGAACTATCCAAGGATTATCTGTCAAAAGAAGACAGGCAGAAATATCTGGACAAACAGTATTCCAATTTCAAAGAAAAACTTGACTCACTGACTCTGGAAGCTGAGAACATTGCTGCTTCATTAAGCGGCAGCGAGAAATTACTTGAAGATATCAAAGCAACATTAATGAAAAGCATTGAAGAGCATTCGGATCTTAAACTTGAAAAAAATAATGTAATTAATGAGAAAAATGCTGTTAAAACACAAATAGAAATGCTTGAATCAAATATTAACAGAACCATTTTGGAAAATGATTCAATACTACTAGCAAAACAGGAGAATCAGAAGAAGAATAATAATATTAAGAAACAAAAAGAAATAAATGCATCTACAAGGGATGAATATAAAACTAGTTATGCTCTTTTACAAAAAGAGATGGAACAAGCAAAATCTTCAGAGCAGAATATTAAAACAAGTATTGAGATTCTAGAAAGTAATTACAAACTTATCTATGACATGGAAAAGCAGATGCATGGATACAAACAGGATGTTAAAGCTGTATTGGATAATAAAGCATTATATGGGATTATTGATGTTGTGGCTAAACTTTTCAGCACTGATGAAATATACAACACTGCAATTGAAGCTGCATTAGGAGGAAATATACAAAATGTAGTTGTGGAGGATGAGCAATCTGCAAAAACAGCAATTAATTTTTTGAAGTCAAATAAACTTGGAAGAGTAACATTCCTACCTGTTACTTCTGTAAGACCTAATCAATTTGATAAAAGAGAAGAAACTGAAATTTTATCTTTTAATGGAGTAATTGATATCGCTTATAAATTATTGGATTTTGATTCAAGATATGAAAATATAGCAAAAAACCTTTTAGGTAAAATAGTAGTTGTCGATACATATGATAATGCAGTAAACATATCAAAAAAGACGCAAAGCAGATATAAACTTGTAACTCTGACAGGTGAATTCTTTAACACTGGAGGAT
>JBAZFL010000078.1:0-7914 GCA_041653455.1 Clostridia bacterium | reverse complement strand
ATGAAGCTGCTCCTGTTTGATAAGATATCCGTATATCTCCTGGCTTCTTTTTCCTGGAGATGCATCAAGATACTTTTTATAAAGTTTTATGCTTTGCTTTTCCATATCAGCTGCAATCCTGTAAAAATCCAATTGGCTTAAATTCTGTTTTTCCTCAACTGACAGCCCTTTGAGATTTTCAAATATTGTCTTCTGGTCTGATAGCGCAGATGGGGATAAATCATATTCTATATTATTCATCTTGTTTTCAAGCAGTTTGGCATGATTCTTTTCGTCTTCCGCAAGCATCAAACAGACGATTGCAAGCCCATTATCTTTGTTGAGTTTAGCCTGCTGCCTATAAAATTTCTCACCATCATATTCCATCTTTATCGCAAATTGCAGATTGTTCATGACTGACTCCTTTCTGAATAGTCCATCATTAATAAAAATCGTAAAAGTGCAGGTAATATATCATTTTCAAATTGCAAATATGTATAAATTATACCATATATTCCTTCTGATTCATAAAAACATCATACATGGCTAGTATGTTCTTCGCAGGTACATCAAACTCTATAGCATGAGTAGGTGAAGCTATATAGCCGCCATTTTTTGAAAGCAGTTTAATAATCCTTATTGTCTCCCGTCTGACTTCATCAGCTGTCGCCTTTGGCAGGAGCTGCTGAGTGGAAATTGCACCCCAGAAGGAAAGCTTACCGGAATATATGCTTTTTATTTTCTCAATGTCATATATTTCCGGCTGGAATGTCTGATAGCAGTCAAGTCCGATTTCGATAAGATCATCAAATATGGCATGTATATCACCACATGAATGCTGAATGACAAATAGATTTTTTTCTTTGACTTTTTTATACATTCTTTTTAATCTTGGTTTTATGAATTCCCTCCAGTAATCAGGTCCCATTATCATATTTCTCTGCTGGCCCCAGTCATCACCGAAGTAAACTGCATCAATATCATAATCCAATGCTATATCGATTATTTTTAAATTAAATTCACATATGTCATCAAAAAGTTTATGAAGCCCTTTGGAGTCTTCAGCCATAGCCATAAGAACTTGTGGCATCCCGGCAAGGCTCCATGCTCTTTCAAAAAGTGAGAAGCCGATGCCGGTTATTACAAATCTGTCGTTTCTTGTTTTTACCAGATTTTCTATCATGTTTCTAAGATAAGGCTCATCTATCACGGGCAGTTTGTAGCTGTTATAGTTGATATCCTGTATAACATTACTTTCTGGAATTCCGATATCCTTATCAGCTCCGGAGCGGTTCCATACTATGTTGAAATCATCTTTATAAAAGTCAGGTTTTTCGGGTATTTCTGTGGGACGGCCCCAGTATTCTGCCATATGAACATATGAGTCTAATTTTGATATTATATTTGGATCTTTTGTATAGTTTATAAGATTTGCCTGCGTCTGTTTCGTAAAGTTCGCGCTAAATGGGCATATTTCAGTCTCTTTGTGCTGTAGAACCTGTATTACTGTTTCTCTTCTGTTCATTATCAACTCCTTTAATATTGATCTAGTTGTCTCTTTATTCCTAAATATAGAAATAGTAAGAGTTCATAAGATAGGTCTCATTGTATTTTTCGGAAAGTTTCATCAAAAATGATTTTATTCTGCTTAAATCATTTTCTGTAGTTCTTCCCATCGTGTTCTTAAAACTATTTAGAAGCGCTTGCATTTTCTGTTTTTCTTTTTCGTCAGCCTTATACTTGAAGTAACCCCATACATGCTCAAATGCATTTACTGCTGAATTAACTGTTGCTTCCATATTAAGAGCTTCTTCAATCAGTGCATAGAAATCTTTTACCGGATATGAGGCCTTGTTTTTAATCAGGTTCCTTAATTGAAGGTAATGTTTATGCGATCTTTCCAATATTGAATATTTGTATTTCGCCCACTCTTCTTCTAATACGGTTATCTTCTTATCTTTCGATACAGCATTAATGCATTTTATTGCTGATATATTCTTGTCTTTTACTTCAAGCATGATATCAATATCATATTCTATGATATTTTCATGAAAAGAGAGGAATTCACAGATTGCTATTGATGAAGAATGAGAACCGGACTTTTTGTTACTATTCTGCTGTGAATAATGGATTTTCTGGCATCCATCTGGTAATTTCCATGTTTTTGAACATTCCGATATCCACTCAAGGTCTGAGACTTCCTTTTTGTATGGATTTGCATAGTTATGAAGATTATCATAAACGACAGGTATGCTAAGCTGCTTTGCAATATCCAGAACTTCCTTTACATTAAATACCTTGTCATCGTTTTCTATTATGAGACGTTCTTTTATCCGCGCTTTTAGCTTTATATAGTTGTTTTTGAATCTTTCTACCGCTTTTTCCCTGTCATCATATGCTCCGCCAATATGCAGAATTATCTTGCATGTACTATCCAGTTGCATCAGATCCAGCACGTCGCAATGATATTCAAGATCCCTAACGGCTCGTTTCACAACATCGTTGTTTATTGAATTTAATACAGTATACTGCCCAGGATGCATAGAAACTCTTATATTATTGTTTTTTATAAACATCCCTATCTCAGATAAGCGATCCTTGAAAATATCTTTCCATTCAAGCTTATTTATATCACTTGAACCAAAAGGAATAAGGTCTGAACTTATTCTGAACAGATGTATACCATTCTTTACATTGTATTTAAGCATGTTCATCAAAGAATCAAGGTTCGATGAAATTATACTGCTAAGATTATCATTGTTAGCGTTTTTTGCTATACATCCTTTCATTTCTGTGCCAGGCACTCCTACAGTAAGACAGGCATATCCTATTCTCATACGATTCTCCCATATATTACTATTCTATATTATCTCATTATGTATATCTACTTTATTGTTTGGCAAATGAAATTTGCAAATGCAATTATATAATATCATTGTCAAGTTAGGGAATAAGTGCTACAATAATTATGAAAGGTGAGAAGAGATGGCAAAAGCAGTTTACAGCATAATACTTAGCGATGAGGTAATAGAAAAAATAGATTCAATGGCATATGCAATGAGGACAAGCCGGTCTAACTACATTAATGAAGTTCTTGCAGACCATGTCTCATATACAACACCGCAACAGAGGATAAAGGACATACTGGATTCAGCAAAAGCATTTCTGGAACCTCAAGGCAGATATGCTTTCGTAGAGATGAGCTCAAATTCATTTATGGACATCCGAAGCGCTTTAAGTTACAGATACCGACCGACAATTCGCTACTGTGTTGAAATAATAGGAGAAAAGAAAGGTCCGTTCTGCAGACTGAAAGCACAGGTCAGGACGCAAAACAGTAGTCTGATGTCTGCAATAGAAGGTTTCTTTATGGTATGGCAGTCTGTTGAGAGAAAATTAATACCTGATGCATATGATGAATTGGAAATGACATCGTATGAGAATGTCTGTTACACCAGAATATTTTATATAAAAGATGAAACTGATACAAATGAAGAAAGGATTGGGAAAGCGATTGCATCATATATCGCTACATTGGACAAAGCTTTAAAGCTTTTTTTAGATAATGCTGATGATACAGAATATGCAATAAATAGTATATATGGTATGTGCAGAGACTTTTATACAAGAGTAGAACTTATTATTTAATTTCAGGAGGTGAAAATGAACATACAAAAATTTACACAAAAATCAATAGAAGCAATAAACCAAGCGCAAAGCTTAGCTATAGAGTACAGCAATATTCAGATAGAACAGGAACATCTTCTCTATTCACTGCTCAATCAGCCTGAAAGCTTCATATCGCAACTCATGGTTTCTATGGACGTGGATTTTGAAGCTCTCGTCAAGAAAACTGAAAAACTTGTATCCGGACTTCCGAAGGTAACCGGAAGCGGCAGGGAACCTGACAAGGTTTATGTATCAAAAGAGACTGACCTGACCTTGACTGAAGCTGAAAAGCAGGCAAAGGCAATGAAGGATGAGTATGTATCAGTAGAGCATATATTTTTATCACTAATTGAGACAGCAAACTCAAAGCTAAAAGAATTTTTTAAGGAATTCAGGATTAATAAGGATGCGTTTCTTAAAGTACTGGCTGCAATCAGGGGAAATACCAAAGTTACATCAGATAATCCTGAATCAACTTATGATGTTTTAAAAAAGTACGGCCAGGATCTGGTGGAACTGGCAAAGAACCAGAAGCTTGATCCGGTTATAGGGCGTGATGAGGAAATAAGGAATGTAATAAGAATTTTATCAAGAAAAACTAAAAACAATCCAGTTCTTATCGGAGAGCCCGGAGTAGGGAAAACTGCAATTGCTGAAGGACTTGCATTAAGGATTGTCAGAGGCGATGTGCCGGATAACCTTAAGGAAAGAAAAATATTCTCTCTAGATATGGGAGCTTTGGTAGCAGGCGCAAAATACAGAGGAGAGTTTGAGGAAAGGCTGAAAGCTGTTCTTCAAGAGGTTAAGAAATCTGAAGGCAGAATAATACTTTTTATTGACGAACTGCATAATATTGTTGGAGCGGGAAAAACCGAAGGCGCAATGGATGCAGGAAATCTTCTTAAACCCATGCTCGCAAGAGGAGAACTGCACTGTATAGGAGCAACTACCTTGAATGAATATCGTCAGTACATTGAGAAAGATGCTGCTCTGGAAAGAAGATTCCAGCCAGTTATGGTTAATGAACCTACAATTGAAGATACTATCTCCATCCTAAGAGGATTAAAGGAAAGGTATGAGGTATTCCATGGGGTTAAAATACAGGACCAGGCATTGATAGCTGCAGCAATGCTGTCAAGCAGATACATATCTGACAGATTCCTGCCTGATAAAGCAATAGATTTAGTTGATGAAGCTTGCGCATTAATCAAGACCGAGATTGATTCCATGCCTTCAGAGCTGGATGCGATATCAAGAAAAATAATGCAGCATGAGATAGAAGAAGCAGCTCTTAAAAAAGAAAATGATAAGCTATCCAATGAGCAGCTTGTAAAGATAAGGCAAGAGCTCGCTCAGATGAAGGAAAGCTTTAATGCAATGAAAGCAAAATGGGAGAACGAAAAGACTTCTATATCCAAAGTTCAAAAACTTAGAGAAGAAATAGAACAGGTAAATGCTCAGATTGAAAAAGCAGAAAGAGAATATGACTTGAATAAAGCCGCTGAGCTGAAATATGGAAGGCTTCCTTCTCTTATGAAATCTCTTGTTGAACAGGAAGAGATAGCAGAAAAAGCTGAACAGAAAAGGACACTGCTCCGCGATAGGGTTACAGAAGAAGAAATAGCGCTGATAGTTGCAAGATGGACTGGTATACCGGTATCCAAACTTATGCAGAGTGAAAAAGAAAAGCTTCTCGGATTGGAAGATATACTCCATAAAAGAGTAATAGGACAAGATGAAGCAGTCAGAAAAGTTACAGAATCAATAATACGCTCCAGAGCAGGGATACAAGATCCTAACAGGCCAATAGGATCATTCTTGTTTCTTGGGCCTACCGGTGTCGGTAAAACTGAACTTGCAAAAGCTCTTGCACAAGCTTTGTTTGATGATGAAAAGAATATAGTCAGAATAGATATGAGTGAGTATATGGAGAAATTTTCAGTAAGCAGGCTTATAGGAGCGCCTCCTGGCTATGTAGGATACGAAGAAGGAGGACAGCTCACAGAAGCTGTGAGAAGAAAACCATATGCGGTTGTGCTGTTTGATGAGATAGAGAAAGCTCATCCTGAAGTGTTCAACATACTGTTACAGGTTTTGGATGATGGCAGAATAACGGATTCTCAGGGACGAACAGTAGATTTTAAAAATACGATAATTATACTTACTTCGAATATTGGCACGCAGTATATACTTGAAGGCATAACAAAAGATAATGAGATATCCAAAGAAGCAAGAAAGATGGTGGATTCTATGTTAAAACAGCAATTCAGGCCGGAGTTTTTAAACAGGCTGGATGAAATAGTCTTTTATAAGCCTTTATCCAGAATGGAGATTATGTCTATTGTGGACCTTATGATAAAGAATCTTGAAGCTAGGCTGAAAACTAAGAAGTTATCCATTACAATATCAGAATCAGCAAAGGAGTACATTGTAGAACAGGGATTTGACAGTATTTACGGAGCCCGCCCATTAAAAAGGTATATTCAAAGTCATGTTGAAACACTTATAGCAAAAATGATATTGTCAGAAGATATAGAACCGGACACAATGCTGTTTGTTGATTGCAATGGTAACGGGCTTACAGTGAATAAATCTTAAACAGGTAATATATATTCCGTTCTTATTGATATATTGTATTGATAAGTATATAATAGTAATAACCACTGTATGTGAGGCCAACACGTAAAGTGCTAAGGTATAACCCGCAACCTCCTATATGCAATTTGCTTTTCATGTTAACTGTCATAGGCGGGAAATGCTAGTTATAGGGCTGCCGCAATCGTAATAATAATTGTGTGCAGCCCTTATTTTAAAGATATCAGAACCATTTTTTCTTTTTGAAGTAATATATCATTGTTCCGGTTATTACGATCATTACTCCCCACAATATCGGGTACGACCATTTGTACCCGAATTCGGGCATAAATTTAAAGTTCATGCCATATAATCCCACAATAAACGTCAGCGGGATGAATATTGTTGAGATAATCGTTAATACTTTTATTATTTCATTTAGCTTATAGCTTGTGGAAGTATAAAAAAGCTCCATAAGATCAGTTACCATTTCACGGCATGTTTCAGACAGGTCGATTGCTTCCTTTATATGACTGTATACATCGTTCATATATGGGAGAACGGATGAGGATATGAATTTTGATGGTTTGTTTATTAAGACAGAGCGGGATTCCTTGAAAGGTATTATGGCTTTTGATACCAGCATAATGTCACTTTTAATCTTGCGAATCTGAATTAAGAGTTCGTTAGATGCATCTTTAATTATTTTCTCTTCTAAAATATCAATTCTTTCTTCAAGACCATACAGTATTTCAAAGTAACTGTCTGTTATAGAGTCTAAAAGACAATAAAGAAGATAATCAGCAGTCGATCTGCGTATATGGCTTTTAGAAGTATTAAGCAGCTTTCGGACTTCATCAAAAACATCTCCATCAAAATCACCTATGGATATGACATAATTATCTCCAAGAAGGAAAGTAATGCCTTCTGCAACCACCTCACCATTGTTCTTATACAGCATGGTTGCAATAACAAACAGAAAATCTTCATAATCTTCCAGTTTCGGCCTATGGCTCTTTTCTGATATGCTTTCTAATACTACAGGATGTATATTGAAAGATTCTGCTAACTGGTCACATAAATTTTTATCGCATGCGCTGTCTATATCAATCCATCTTATAGATCCTTCTAAAATAGCACTTAATGAATCCAGACTTGAGACATTATACTGCGATATCGTTTCAAAATTGTAATCAGTTACGGTGATATTTGATTTTTTAATTTCGTTAGCATTCATTTGTTTGCTTTCAGTATATCACGTATTTCTGTAAGTAGAAGCTCTTCTTTTGTTGGAGCAGGAGGAGCAGGTGCAGCAGTAGGCTGAGCATTTTCTGTTTCATCTTTTTTTGCTTTTTCTTTCAGTTCCTCTGCTTTTTTTCTAAGTACAGCAAATAGTCTTACTAACAGGAATACGCATATGGCCATTATAAGGAAATCAACCACATACTGTATAAACATACCATAGTTGACAGAAGATGCCGCATTGCCTTCTTCATCAAAAGTTAGTATCCACTTTAATTCCTTAAAGTTAATTTTACCCATAATAAGTCCTGCAAGAGGCATAATTATATCATTAACAAGTGAAGATACTATTTTTGAAAATGCAGATCCGATTATTACACCGACTGCAAGATCTATAACGTTTCCTTTCGTTATGAATTTCTTGAATTCACCAATCAGTTGTAACTTTTC
>JBAZFL010000077.1:0-7922 GCA_041653455.1 Clostridia bacterium | reverse complement strand
CATTTTCTCCTTTAACTGTGATAGAGAATGTCATCTTAGGAAAAGCTTTAAGTGTAATACCTATATCGCGCGCAGATACAGGCATAACTCCATGAAGTTTCTTGAACGCACGGCTGAATGCTTCAGGAGACTCATATCCATACTTTAGTGCAACATCAATAATCTTACAATCTCCAGATTGCAATTCAAATGCTGCTAATGTCAATCTTCTACGCCGAATATATTCTGACAAAGGAACTTCACTAATATATGAGAACATTCGTTGAAAATGATATGTAGAACAGCATGCTATTTTTGCTGCGTAATCATAGGATATTTCGTTAGCCAGATTAGCTTCGATATAATCAATTGATGCATTCAGATTTTTGATCCAATCCATAAGACTTCCGCCCTTCAAGTTGAATATTATCATAGTAGAAATATTATAACCTAGCTTTTCATGCACGAATAAATCATGAAAAATTATATCATAATAGGTATCTTACAATAGCAAGAAAATCAAAGCAGATTATCTTTCAATAATCTGCTTGTTACAGTATCCCCATTTAATAGAAAAACTTCATTAAGTTTTCTACATTCTGCGTCATTCCCCTATTATCTGTACTTCTGCTACTCTTTTTCTTTCACGAACCTGATCCCAGTCAATAAAATATATGAATCCGAAATCTCCTAATGATAGTTTGCCGTCAGTTAAGACAATAGTTTCTGATCTTCCAAAGAAGCATGATCTTAAGTGAGCATCTGTATTCAGGCTTCCTTTTGGTTCTTCATCTGGAAATGTAAGTGCGAAATCTATATGTTTTGGACCTGGATGCAGATACTGGCCTTCATACCTGCATGTTGGCACTATTCTTTCCATTATGTTGATAAGGTCCTGCTGTAAATGTTCTCTTCCAAAAAAAGTCGTGTCATGCGAGCATTCCTGAGTCATTACAGAACAAGTCGTATGATGTGAATATACTACACATATTCCGTTTTTAACTCCTGATTCTTCCACTATCTTTTTAACCTGCTCGGTTATATTGTGAAAATCCGGCATGTGATCCTTTGATTGCATTTCAATCTTTCCTGTGTAAACTGTCATTTTCAATCCTCCTAATATTATTTATTATATATTTCATCCCATGCTCTGCGAAGGCTGTATATCATCTCCTCCACCATAGCATATGGGTCTTTTGCCTTAATAATTCCTGATGTGCTTCCTGTCGCCATTGCACCTGCTTTTATAACGTTATACACATCATTCCCATCCTTAATGCCTGCGCCCTGAAGCACCATTATATCCGGGTTAATTTGTCTTACTGTTTCAATAGATTCTTTTACATATGATATGTCCGAAGTCTGGCCGGTTCCTATTAATTCTGTAGGTTCTGCTACTATAAGGTTTGGACTCATTTTTGCAATCTGCTTCATCTGCTCGATAGTGTCAGAACAAACAATAGTTCCTAAACCTACCTCATCTGCTCTTTCTATTGTCTTTTGTATTGCTTCCATTGTTAATGGTTTTTCTGCATGGTTCAGCATAACACCTACAGCTCCAGCTGCTTTCACGGCTTCTGGAAGAACAGAGCCAAGCCCTCTTCCAATCGGAAGATAGTCCATATGCTGTGCAAACACCAGAATCCTCTGAGTATTCAAAGCAAGCAATGATATATCAGTATACTGAGGAGTCACAATTATATCCACATCATACTTCATCGCAACTTTGTCAATAACCTTTGAAAGAGCAAGCATAGCATCGCCATAAAGATATGCTTTTGGCCCTATCTCAAAAAAAGGCGCGTTAATTCTAAATCCTTTATACATATTACCTCCTACTTTTTATTTAACAGCTCTCCAACCGCACCGCCCGGATGAATAACACCGAACTGCTCAGCAGTAAAGCCTGTCTTAACTATAAGTGCCGCCAGTATTGCATCAAATAGGGCTATAGTAGTTATATAGCTTGAAGTAGCCATAAGTCCTAATGGGTCGCTTTCTTTTCCAATATTCAGCTTTAAGACTATGTCAGAGCTTTTAGCAAGTATTGACTGTTCATTTTCAGTAACTGCAATAAGGGTAGCTTTCTTTTTATTGCATACTGATATTATGGGAAGCAGTTCCATTGTCTTTCCACCTCTTGATACCATAACCATTACATCATCTTTGTCTAACGCTCCCAATCCTCCGTGAACGGCTTCGCTTGGTGACATGAACATGGCATGCCTTTCAATACAGCATAATGAGTGAGCAAACTTTTTTGCAGCTATTCCTGAAGACCCTGAAGCAACAGTCATTATACTCTTGCATCCCGCTAAAGCATCTACTGCCTTTAGAAACATGTCCTCATCAAGATAAGATATCAATCTTTCTACTTCATTCTTTTCAATATTTAGAGATTCATATGCAGCATTAATAATTTCGTTATTCATTTTATTACCTCAATATCAAGTAACTTGCATAAATCAATCATCTTATCAGCATTATCTTCATATGCTATGATGTAATGCTGGCTCATGACATTCATTGCAAAGGCCTCCACATCATCAAGATAAATCTTTAATCCTGGAAGTAAAGGTGCAGGCTGAGCCCATCCCGCTTCTTCCCATTTATCAGCAGTTTGCGCTCTGCCCTGTACTATATGCATACAATAACCATCTTTATTATCAGAAAGCCTATAGAGAGTAACTTTTCCAGGTTTTACTCTAGATACATTCAAAATTCCTTCTGATAGCTGGCCAAAAGCTGCAGGTATAACAGTAGTTTCTCCTTCTGTAACTTCTTTTGGTACATAATCAGGAACTCCAGCTAATACACAATCAACCATAAATTCATAAAATTCCAGATATGCTCCACACTGTCCTGTCAAATACTTAACCATAAGCTGTGTAACCATCCCATATGAGTCATTTTCCGGAATTGTACATAACTTATCTATGTCAGACAGAAGCATGAATATGGGTGCAGGAGGATATGATAAAAGCTTTTTCATGCCATCTACATCCTTTAACGATATAGCTTCATATCCTCTTTCTTTTGCAATATCAGAAATTGCCAGATAATATTTTGCTGCTTTTTCCATAGTTGAATAATTACACTTTTTCAGAAATACCCATTTTCTAATTTCCGTATCGATAACTTCATTTATCCTGTCATTTGCAATGGATTCAGCTCTTTGTTCAATTTCAAGCATTTCAAAACTTTCTATGTCAGTTCCTATATGTTTTTTCAACCTTACACCATCAAACATCGTTCCATACAGATTCATATCACGGTACCCCATCATTCCAGCCCTGGAACTTCTAAGCTTTGATTTTGCATATGAAGCTAAACAGAAATCTGCTACCTTTTTAGAATTTAGAGGTTTGCCTGCAATATCATAAACAAATTTAAACCTGTATCCTAAATCACTCATAACTTTTCTTATAGCACTTGTTGCCGCTTGATCTGCAGTGGTTACCAGCTTATCTTTATCCATCCATCCTGACAATCCCCATAAAACCATAGGAGTATCTTTATATTTCTCTGTTATAACTATCACAGCATGAGACGGGATCCAGCCTGCTATACATAGAATTATCGTATGAAATGATTGTGTTGCTAGTATTTCTATCGCTTTATTCACATCATTCCTATTGTAGTCATCAGTTACTGGATATATGCTGACAAGCTCAAGATTTTCCTCCAATAATGCTTTCTCAGCTTTTTTGCACTTATCAATAATCAGCTCTTTGGGAGTATTAACTTCTCCAAAACCTATAAAAGCAGCTTTAACCATTTTACTTGCCTCCTCCATATATCTTTTCATTAATTTTCGCATATTCGTTATATAGCTTTTCATATACATCTGCCTGTTGCTTATATATCCTGTCAACAAATACGGCTTTTTTGCATGCATCTTCCAATGATGAGTATTCATTCACTGCAAGTCCTGCAAGAATCGCGCTCCCTTTGCACGCTGGTTCTCTTTCTTTTAATGTCTTTATCGTTTTTTGTGTTACATCAGCTTTAATCTGACACCATAAATCAGATTTTGAGCTTCCTCCGATAGAATGTATAATGCTTATATCCTGGCTCAGAGAAGATATGCTGTTTCTAAGCATGTACGCAACAGATTCCAGTATTGCCCGTGCAAAATGCTGTTTTCCATGGGACAGTTTTATACCATAAAATGAACCTTTAGCTTCTGGATTATAAATCGGATGAGTAGATCCGCAAAGATGCGGAAAGAACATAAGACCATCAGAGCCCGCAGATGCTTTTTCAGCAAGCCTGTCGATATCAGAATAAGTCATTTCCCTCATAAAATTATCCCTAAACCATTTAAGAGCCATACCAGCCGTGGAAATCCACGGCATTACAGCATATCTTGTCGTAACATTTATATGGCACGGAACTAATAACTTCTTATGATAGACAGGCATTATATCTGTCGGACTGAATAAAGCCATTGCCGTGCCTGTCATCTCGCTTATCATTCCCTCCTTAAATATGCCTGCACCTATTGCTCCAGCAGCCTGGTCCATTGCTGATGTCGCGACATGAATACCGTTATAGTTACCAACATACTTCCCGCTGTCAAGCAGTCTGGGAAGTATTTCTTCATCTATTCCGATATATTCAAGCATCTTTTCCCACCAGCAGCCCTTTTGGATATCCAAATACAGACTTGATGACTGTAATGTTTTTTGTGTTACGAACTTGCCGGTAAGCTTATATAAAAGATAATCCTCAAGAAGGAATATCTTCCTTGTTTTTTTCCATATATCAGGTAAGTTGTTTTTTATCCATAATAATTTGCAGGCAGGCCATATGCCTGAGATATCACATTGCCCTGTTAAGTTATATATAAGCTCGTTCCCAAAATCCTCTTTTATCTTTAAAGCTTCTTCTTTCCCTCTATTATCCAGCCATACTATTGCATTACAAAGAGGGTTACCGTACTCATCTGCCAGAATCATAGTTTCGCACTGGGTATCAATAGCAAGAGCAGAAATACTAAATTGTTGTGTAACTGCATCAATAGTTCTTTTCAATATATTCCAGTACTGTTCAGCATTAAACTCAATAAATCCATTCTGGTGGATAAGTTCATATGTTTCTTCATGCGAAAACATACAGTTGCCATTTAAGTCAAATACTGCCGCTTTTAATGAAGTTGTACCAAAATCCAGTCCCAGAAAATTCATTTTATATCACTTTCCCATAGCTTTTCTATTGCTGACAAGGTAGTCTCAACAAGTTTCTTTCCGCCTTCATGTCCTGTTATCCCGCTTGATATATATGCGCTGTAGTGACCGCTTTCTTCTGCCTTTTTTGTGGGAAGATATGAGCCGCATCCGCAGGCAAGCTGTATAATGAAAGTTTGGGCTGCCTTGGATCTTGCTTTGATAATATTTCCATAATCAAGAAACAGCTCAAATGGATTTGTAACGATAACAGCATCTGCTAACCTTATTACATGCATCTCGATTTTACACTGATCTTCCTTCTGCTGGTATATATACCTTGCTATAGTGCCTGCATATACATGCATTTTTGCTTTATCATTAAAATCATATGACATAACCTTTTTATTTCCAATGAATTCCTCCATTTTTAACTTAGCATGCTCATATTCATCTTTTGTTGCCTTTCTCAATGGTAACATTAACTCAATGCATTCATGTTTTATAACAGTCATGTTTTTTACTGTCTTTTCAGCTTCGCTATATACATCGATTATCTCATTCGCAATTCTTTTTGCCGCTTTCCATGTGCCTTCAATCTCAAACATTGACGGGTCAGCAACCCTTTTAATATTGTCTTTCCTTGTAATATTAGGGTCATCTATAGGATTAACAGGTCCTACCCATCTTATGAGATCCCTTGGACACTGATCTCCTGCTGCAGAACACAATGGTAATATATATATGTCTTTTTTGAACTTTTCTCGTAAAAGCATCTTTACTTTGCCCCAGTAGTCAGATGATATGAAGCTTCTATGCTCAAGTATCTGACTGGGACATGCTATATTTACTGCAATGCCTGTGATTTCCTTTTTCTCATCGAAAAAATAAATAAGCTCGATCCCTGAATCATTTCCCCCTTCAAGACATACGAAATCCTCCCTGCCTGTATCTCCCCACATCAAAGCAGTATCATCTTCATATACTACCCTCCTGCACATGCCAATTGGAGCCCTTCCGAAAGCATTTGCGAAACCACAAGGTTTTCGATTATTCCATGCATTAATAACAGTATCGGAAATTCTGTCTGCAAGAAATTCTTCTGCTTCATCCACACTCATAATCGAATCATCTTTGCTTTTTTCAATATACATAAAATCTTCAGGCATATATTTATTAAGTACATCAAGTGCTGAACCATACCTGTTTTCCTGTCTTTGATAGTCTAATGATGTATGGGTATGTGTCGCATTTATTACGATATTTAAAGGATTCAATCCTTTGCATTTATCCGTTAATCTTTCTCTTACTGCTTCTATAAGATAATCCTGTATATATAGAAGATCACAAGAGCATATAACAAAATGATCTGTATCTGTTGATATCGCTAACGCTGTTACAGTTATTTCCGACTCTACATATTCTGAGACTCTTTCATAAAACTGGCCTGCAAGCATTACCTTTTTGTCAGGAGTTATACTTTTTTCATACCAGCCGGCATATATGCATTTTTCCATAGCGTCCTCCTTACACCGCAAATATCTTTAATCCGTTATCCATCAATTCTTGAATCTCTTCTCTTAGCGCATTTACATTTGTAACTATATAGTCAGCCTTGTCTGCAGAAGTTATTTTTGATAAAGCAGTTCTGCCGATTTTTGAGTAATCCGCTGTAATAATTGACTGATTTGATGCTGTGATCATCTGTAAAGTAATTTCTCTTTCCTGATTATAGTATGTAGTAAGTCCTGAACTTATATTTACTCCATCAACGGAAAGTACTGATTTATCAGCATGATAAGCTGACAGCTGATTTAATGTGTCATCGCCCCAGGTAAACTGATAATCAGTGTTAACTGAGCCTCCTAGCAGTATAATCTTATGGTTATCATTACCTGAAGCCTCTTGAGCAATTGCAACAGAATTTGTGATTATAGTCAGATGCATAGTTTTCGAAAAAGCTCTATATACAAATAATGTAGTAGTTCCAGAATTCATCATTATTGTGTCATTTTCTTTTATCATCTGTGCAGCTTTTGAAGCTATTAGCTTTTTCTCGTTCTCATTTTCAACAGCTCTTTGCTTAAAACTCATATTATAATAATTTTTATATGATGAGACAGCTCCTCCGTAAACCCTGGATAGAAGACCGTTTTCTTCCAAATCTGAAAGATCCAGCCGTATGGTCACTTCAGACACATTGAATATACGGCTAAGTTCATTTACCTTTACTTTGCCATTTCTGCTGAGCATGTCAAGTATTTTTTCTTTTCTTTCTTCTACAGTAATTTCCATCAGCTCCTAGGTTTCGTTATATTGCATTTATGTTTCGTTTTACTTTCATTTATATGATATATCTAATTGTAACTATATTCAATACATTTATCAGATATAATTTTGCAACAAAAAACCTCCGTTATGGAGGTTATTTTGGTGAGACATCGGAGACTCGAACTCCGGACACCTTGATTAAAAGTCAAGTGCTCTACCGCCTGAGCTAATGTCCCATACAGCTGGCTGGGATGGCAGGATTTGAACCTACGGGTGACGGAGTCAAAGTCCGTTGCCTTACCACTTGGCTACATCCCATCATCTCAAAATGGGGTGAATAAAGGGATTCGAACCCTTGGCCTCTAGGGCCACAACCTAGCGCTCTAACCAACTGAGCTATACCCACCATGCCCAAATGAAGTCTTTTATCATTCTAATTGCTTGGCATATGTTTGTCAACACATTTATGCACAAATTTTTATTCACATAGATTGAAAAAGTAAA
>JBAZFL010000076.1:0-8026 GCA_041653455.1 Clostridia bacterium | reverse complement strand
CAAAACTGATCTTAGATATTCAGTCTCTTTTGTCATGTCTTTGATTGCATTCACAGCGTAATCGTATGCAGCCATACCCTTTTTATACTTCTTGTAATACAACTGAGCATTTCTCAGCACATCTTTCGAGGGATCTAGAGGTATTCTTATATTAGCATTAGTATAATAATCCAGCAATTCCACAGAATCAGATCTTTGCTTTATCATAGGTATATTTGCAGTAAGGAGCTCTCCAAATAACCTGTATTGATTTATTTTGTCTGAATCAGAAAGATTGTTGCGGTATATGTTTAGCTTTTTTTCTGCTTTTGCAAGGTAAGATGTAACGACCTTTCTTATTGTATCCGCTTTCTGCATTAAATCTGCTCTTAATGTTTTTGAACTAACATATTCAGTGAAGACTTCAATAAAAGTTTCATATTTTCTGGCAGTTATACTGGATATACCATCGAAAAGCGACAATTCAAAACAGTAATAGTCCTTCATAGACTTTTTTTCTTTTTCATATATTGCAACTGGATTGTATGCTGAATTGAGTAAATCCCTTGTTATGCCTTCCAATGTAAGCATTATTCTCGATGATTCATCAATCCCGATATCTTTTACAATCTTTGATTCATCCACTCTTGACCTATAACATATCTCCTTTGCAAAAATCTGAGAGATTCCAGTAATACTCCTGAATAAAGCTTCAGATACTGGAAAGTCAGCATATTTTTGCATATTCTTCCACTTTGCTTTTTCTATAGCTATCTTACCTTGTAAAGGAGGAAGCATATATTCAGATGCAGGCATAATCCTTCTTACAGAGGACATGAATTCATCAACATGCCTTAAAGCATCAAGTATCTTGTTAGAAGAATTAATGACAATAAGATTACAATTTCGCCCTGTAAGTTCAGCAATAAGAGTTTTTCTGGAACTTTCTTCAAGTTCATCTGTATGTTCTATATCGAAATATATAATTCTCTCATAATCCTTCGTGTAAACCTTAGTAATATAACCATTACCTATATGTTTCCTTAAAAACATACAGAAACTAAATGGAGTCTTAGGATTCTGTGTCTTTTCTCTTTTCAAATATATACCAGGAGAGGAAGGCTCCAAAGATAAAGATATGTTGTATGATGTACTGTTAGAATATATTCCTAATATCACTTCATCCTTTTTAGGCATATACACATTCTGAATTTTTGCATTTGCACATATCCTGTCCAATTCATAAGCAAGGCATTTTACAGCTAATCCGTCAAGCGGCATATTGTCCTCCCAAAGTCATGTTATTATAACGATTGCCAGTTCGCTTTATATATATTATCATATAACCGTACTTTTACACTATTAAAGTCAGAAAGAGGAATATATTGGAACTACTATCACCGGCAGGAAATATGCAATGCTTAAGAGCCGCAGTACAAAATGGTGCTGATGCTGTTTATCTAGGAATAAAGACCTTCAGTGCCAGAGCTAATGCTGACAATTTTACTTTTGAGGAACTGAATGAAGCTGTACGATATTGTCATCTGCGTGATGTGTCGGTATATCTGACTTTGAACACCCTTATAGATGATGAGAATATGGAAATGGCTGTGAGTAATGCCAAAAAAGCATATTCATGCGGGATAGATGGGATAATAGTCCAGGATTTAGGTTTAGCCAGTCAGATAAGAAAGATACTTCCTGATATCCGTTTGCATGCATCAACACAGATGAGCGTTATAAATCCAAAAGAAGCTCTTCTATTGAAAAACCGCGGATTTAAAAGAGTAATTGCAGCAAGAGAAGCTTCACTTGAACAGATTAAATCTCTTGTAGCTACCGGAATCGAAGTCGAAGTTTTCGGTCATGGTTCTTTGTGCGTATGTTATTCGGGACAATGCGAGCTTAGTTTCTTCAATGGCGGAAAATCAGGTAATAAGGGTAACTGCGCCCAGCCATGCAGGCTTTCTTACTCTCTGTTTTCAAAAGACCGCACTATAGCTTCAAAAAATCTATTAAGCACTAAAGACATAGCTGTTATGGATGATATAGACCAAATTATATCAGCCGGAGTCGTTTCGCTTAAAATTGAGGGAAGAATGAAAAGTCCCGAATATGTTGCAATAATAACAAAAACATATAGAAAAGCAATTTCAGGTACTCTTACAGAAAAAGACAGACAGGATGCGATGATGGCATTTAATAGAGAAGGTTTTTCAAGAGGATATTTGTTTTCACAGCCAGGGAAAGATATGATGGCATATAATTTTTCCGGCAATACAGGGATTAGAATTGGTACTGTCACGAAAACCAATAAAGAAAAAGGGCTTATACAGATAGAGAGCAACAGAACCCTTATAAATGGAGATGGAATAAGTTTTCCAAAAAGCGACATAGGAATGTATGTTAATATTATTAAGAAAAACGGAAACCTATATGGCTTAATATGCAGAAATGGAGTACCTGAACCGAACGAGGCAGTATACATGACATATGACAAGGAACTGATGGAACAAGCACAGAAATCCTTTTCTGATGACTTCACTCGAAAAACACTTATCCGCGGGCATTTTACAGCAAGAGTAAATCAGAAAGCATGCTTTACAGTTACGGATTCAAGAGACAATACATATACCGCATTTTCAGATATTGATGCACAGAAGGCAAATAACCCAAATGCAAATGAGGATATAGTGAAAAATCTTATGAAGACTGGAAACTCTGTGTTTGAGTTCAAATCTATTACTTCAGACACTGAAACTGCCATATTCCTTCCTGCAAAATCAGTAAATGCATTAAGAAGAGATGCACTTGAAGGACTTATAAAGCAAAGAGAGGCTGTTGTTAGACCTATAGTCGCTGATTACAGTCTTAGATATAGCAATATATCTTTATCAATTATGGGAATAGACAAAAAACCTGGAGTATCAATCTTCTTCTTTGAAGACAGACCGGATTTTGACATAAAGGATATAGATGCTGACCGCATATACATGCCATACAGCATGTACAAGAACTACTCATATGACAGCAGGACTTACTCGTATATCCCAATAGGAGCATCACTCGAAGAAATAGGAAGAGAGCAAAAAAGATTCATATCTTCATCAATGGGCATACTGGATATTCCAGGTGAAAAAGTGCTGGATTCAGGAATTAACTGTCTCAATACTTATAGTGCTGATTTTTTATCAGGGTACGAAGGGATAAGGGCTATTCACCTTTCTCACGAGCTCGCAATTGACAGCATAAGAAGATTTGCCGGTATGAATAAGAATATAAGTTTTGAATACCTCGCTTATGGAAGGGTTGCTGTTATGAAAACGAAATATTTCATTAGCAGCATATTTTGCAGAACTGAGAATCAAAAAGATGATGACATGTATCTAAATGACAGGCAGAAGAAACGAATTGATATAGTAACATATGACAACTGCAATACGACTTATCTTTTGGGAGCATTCACAGTAAATAATCTTGCAAACAAGGAGTTTATTAGAAAATCAGGGGCTGATACATTAAGAATTAATGTTTACAAGGAAACAAAAGAAGAAATAAAAGATATAATCAGAAGAGCACGATAATCAGTTGTTAATCAGCTGTTTAATAGCTTTTTCTATATCCAAAGCTTTAAATATAGCAGAACCGGCAACCAGCACATTTGCTCCTGCCGCTTTTATTTCATGGCAGTTTTCCACTGTTACTCCCCCGTCAACCTGTATATCTGTTTGCAATCCCATAGAATCTGCCATTTTTCTGAGATCTCTAATCTTTTCTGTACAGTATGGTATATATGATTGTCCTCCAAATCCAGGATTAACGCTCATTATAAGCACCATATCAAGAATTGGCAGAACATATTCAAGGACCGAAATATTAGTCGCAGGATTTAAAGCTACAGCAGCCTTCTTGCCCACATCCTTTATATGCTTTATTGTCCTGTCCAGATGTATGCATGCTTCTTGCTGGACGCATATTATATCTGCTCCTGCTCTTGCAAAATCATCAACATATCTGTCAGGTTCAGTTATCATCAGATGAACATCCAAAGTTAGGTCAGTAATTTTTCTCAATGCTTCAACTACAGGAATACCGACAGAAATATTAGGAACGAAATGACCATCCATTACATCTACATGAACATAATGGGCTCCGCCTTTTTCAATTTTTTTTACTTCTTCTTCCAGTCTTGCAAAATTACAAGCCAGTAATGATGGTGAGATCTTTATCATTAATATCCCCTCCTGATCTTCAAAGCTTCTTTAGACATATTATATATTATTTTATACCTGTTGTGACGCTCAATTGGTATTTCTTCTTTTTCTATTGCTCTAATAACAGCGCAGTCTTTTTCATTTATGTGCTTGCAATCACTAAACCTGCACATACCGTTGTATTGCTTGAATTCATTATACATACCTTTAATTGAATCAGGTTGCAGAAGATAAGGATCAAATTTCGAAAATCCAGGTGTGTCTACTATGTATCCGCTATCATATTGCAGTAACTCGCAATGTCTAGTCGTGTTCCTGCCTCTTTGTATTTTTTCAGACAACTCGCCAGTCTCCATAACATTCGTTTTTGTCAAAGTATTAATCAAAGTGGATTTGCCTGCTCCTGACTGACCAGCAAAAACTGTAATTTTCTTTGACAGTATGTTTTTAAATGAATCTAGTCCGACATCATGCTTCGCATCAGTTGAAATGATTCTGCATCCGCTTTTCGAGTACTGCCTGTAAACATCCTCAATGTCTGTTTGCGACGCCATATCCGACTTGTTTATACATAATACAGGCTCGATGCCATTTGTCAGACATGCTAATATAAGAAGATCAACTAGAAGTTCATCCCACTTCGGAGAATTCAGTGAAAACACTATTACTGCAATATCAATATTTGATACAGGAGGTCTTATAAGGCTGTTCTTTCTATCGTTTATGCTGTAAATATAACCTTCTTTACTTGAAGGATTTGTAATTTCAAATTTAACAGTATCACCGCAAAGAAGCTTATACCCTTCTTTTCTTAATAACCCTCTGGGTTTACAGATATATTCATCACTATCTGTTTTTACGCTATACTGATTACTGAGTGTTTTCGTAATAAGGCCAGTTTCCATTTATGGTGTTTCCGGATTTTGATCCGGTGTCGGAGGTTCCTGGTAATAATCGAAATACTTATAAATAATAGGCTCTTTATAAATTACAGATCCTATAAAGACTGTTAATTTAGTTTCTCCTTTTGCAGAAATTCGTACAGTCCTTGTATAAGGAAGGTTTGAGATAGAAGCCACATTTTCCGAGGTCTGGAAAGATCCCTCCTGGTCTGAATACTCAAATTTAAATCTTAAAGTTATCGGGAATTCCACTCCTATCAGTTCTGCGACTGTAGGATCAAATACATAATTAACGCTTATATCCTCATATACGATATCACCATAATCTACAGATAACTTTATATCAACAGTACTATTCTCATAAATTTCCGAATCAGCTTGAGGATACTGGTATGTAACCAAGGAAATTTTTCCTGGTAAAACTTCCTCTGACATTACATTCATAACAAGATTATATTCCAACAGTTTTTCAGCTGCCTGATCTTTTGTTAATCCCATAAGATCTGGTACAGTTGTCTTCTCATATTGTGATCCAAGTGAAACATAAATTACTACGGTGTCACCATATTTAACTCTAATAGTTTCTGAAGGTGATACAGCGAAAACGATACCTGCAGCTACATCCTGATTATATTCTTCAACTTTTTTTGGAATCAGTCCAGCATTAATAATAGTGTTTTCTGCAACACGGTAATCATCCCCAATACATTTCGGAATTTCAACATAATTGCTTCCAACGCTTACGGTAAATGTGATCGTGTTTGTAGCGCCTTCTTTAAAAATCCTACCCTGTTCGACATCCTGGTCCATTATTATGCCTGGAGGCGTCTCATCAGAGTATGCTTCTTTCATTAATACGATTATATTGAAATCTGTCTCTAATTTACTTTTTATAGTTTCATAATCATATGTAACATAATTTAATACTTCGTATTCCTTTGCTTCAGGTACAACAACTTTTGCAAGTTCATCTATGGCAAATACCACAAAAAAAGCTGATAATGATAATACACAGATTAATGCTATGAGAGTAGTGAAAAAATATTTTTTCTCTTTCTTTCTTCTGCCTCTGGCATAAATAAGCGGAACATTATATTCCTCATCATAATTTATCTGTTTTGGTTGCAATACATAACCAGTGTTTCTTTTTGCTTTAGCTATTCTGCCAGTATTCCCTCTTACTATATTTTTGTCTTCATCAAGATACAGATCATCTTCAGATAAAGCAGGTATAGCCATTGTTTCCCCCGAAGGCAGTACCTCGCCATTTATAAAGTCTAAAGTAAGATCCCCTTTCACGTCTGAGATATTATCAAAATTTTTCAAATCTATCATTACATCCGCTGCAGTCTCATATCTGTCAGACGGCTTTTTCTGTACTGCTTTAAGAATTATCCTGTTAAGCTCTTCAGGTACATCATCTCTAAGCTCAATAGGAGGTACAGGAGTGTCCTGCAGATGCTTCATTACTATCGCTATCGGAGTATCTGCATCAAATGGGACTTTCCCTGTCACCATCTCGTACATTACAATTCCAGTAGAATACAGGTCTGTGCTGCTGCTTAAAAATCCGCCTTTTGCTTGCTCAGGTGAAATGTAATGAACTGAACCGAATGCCTTATTGTCTGTTGTAAGCGTTTGTGCGTTTATTGCTTTGGCAATTCCGAAATCAGTAACTTTGATTTTGCCGTTTTTCGATATCAGGATATTCTGTGGCTTTATATCTCTATGGATAATACCATTGTTATGAGCATGTTCCAATGCTGCAAAGATCTGCATAGAAATGTCAATTACTTCCTTAATATCCAAAGGACCGACTGATTCCATATAACTTGATAAAGTGGTTCCCTCAACACATTCCATGACTATATAGTTCATGTTATTGTCATACCCGACATCATACACATTGACTATGTTCTCATGAGACAGTTTTGCTACAGCTAGAGCTTCATCTTTAAAACGCTTTATGAAATCCTTATCCTGAGCATATTCATCCTTAAGTGTCTTAACAGCAACTGTTCGGTTAAGAGCCTTATCTTTAGCTTTGTATACATAGGCCATTCCGCCTATACCCATCCTGCTAAGAAGTTCGTATCTGTTATTTAGTATAACAGGGTCCATTTTTATTCCTCCAACTTCATGTCCGCTTTGATAAGAATTATTGTAATATTGTCGGTCCCGCCATTTTCATTAGCTTTTTTTGCAAGTTCCTTTGTTTTTTCTTCCAAATCGGTTTCTTGATTAATTATATTCAATATAGTATTGTCGTCAAGCATATTGGTAAGACCATCCGTACAGATAAGAAGATATCCGCATGAATCCAAAGTTATATCAAAAATATCCGGTTCTGGAATATCCGCAATACCCAGAGCCTTTGTAATAACATTTTTGTTTGGATGATTTTTATATTCATCAATTGTTATATCCCCTTTATCCAACAACTGCTGAACATAGGAGTGGTCTTTCGTAATGGCTTTTATTTCATTTTCATTAATAGAATATATCCTGGAATCGCCTATGTGTATAACATGAAGTCTTTCATCTTTTATGTATATTGCATCTAGTGTAGTGCCCATTCCTGAAAAGACATTATATTTCTTGCTGAATTCCAAGATATCCTTGTTAGCGGTCTTGCATATGTTTAAAAGATAATCTTTTATGTTATTACAATTTTTGAAGCGCCTGTCTCTTATCTTTTTCTCAAAACAATCTATAGCGGTTTTGCTTGCTATCTCTCCGAAAAGGTGTCCTCCCATTCCATCTGCAACTGCAGCAGCAAATTCATTATGCTCCTCGAAAGGTATCACTATATGACAATCTTCATTGTTTTCCCTTACTTGGCCGATATCTGTATATGAGGCGAAATTAAATATCATGCTGTCTCCTTAGCTGCCCGCAGGCGGCCTCAATGTCTCTGCCCAATTCCCTTCT
>JBAZFL010000075.1:0-8057 GCA_041653455.1 Clostridia bacterium | reverse complement strand
CTCCATAATTAAATTATTATACTCCAAAAAAAGATAAATGGAATACCTTTTATAAAAGATTATTGATACTTAGTATTAATAATGAATCCTAGTGCAGTATGTTATTTAATATTATAGGATTGAATGCAAAGTAGTATACAATACTGAACATGATTTATGGATATGTAAATCATATTCCGTGTTATGATATACTCTATAGTATAGAGATTTTAGTGGGGGATATATATGGGTAATATATGGTTAGCGTTTGGTCTGACACTTGTAGCGGGATTATCAACTGGTATAGGAAGCCTTATTGCATTTTTTGCAAAAAAGACAAATACCAAGTTCTTATCCATTAGCCTTGGTTTTTCTGCTGGTGTGATGATTTATGTATCCATGGTTGAAATATTCTCAAAAGCATCAAAGATGCTCTCTGATGTAAATGGCGAAAAAAAAGGAGTCCTTTTTGCGATTATTGCATTTTTTGCAGGAATGTTTCTAATCGGTCTTATAGATAAACTTATACCAAGTGAAAAAAACCCTCATGAAGTAAAATTTGTCGAGTCAGAAAATGAAGAGATAAAGAAGAACAAGCTAAAGAGAATGGGAGTGCTTACCGCGCTTGCAGTAGCAATACACAATTTTCCTGAAGGTCTTGCTACCTTTGTTGCAGCTCTTCAGGAACCAAGAGTAGCTATTCCGATTGTTGCAGCAATTGCTATACATAATATTCCTGAAGGGATAGCGGTTTCGGTTCCTATATATTATGCAACTGGAAGCAAGAAGAAAGCCTTTTTGTATTCATTTGCATCAGGTCTTTCAGAACCTATCGGAGCTTTAATAGGTTATCTCATATTAATGCCGTTTATGAATGACACTATTAATGGAATACTTTATGCAGCAGTTGCAGGCATTATGGTTTTCATATCAATTGACGAACTGCTCCCATCTGCTAGAGAATATGGAGAACATCATCTCTCTATTTACGGGATGATAGCAGGAATGATAATAATGGCAATGAGTCTTTGGTTGTTTATATAATAATATATGGGTTTTTACAAATTCAAATACTTTTTCATCACTTTTACACGGTATTCAAGAATTCTTTTTACCAAAGGAGAGGAATGATCAATATCAAACCCATGGTAAGCTCCTTTAACTAAGTAAGTTTCAACAGGTATTCCAGCATCTTTTAATTTCTCGGCATAATTTAAAGCTTCGTCTCTCAAAGTGTCAATTTCCAGAGCTTCGACATAAGCAGGAGGCAGCTCTTTGAAATTAGTGTTATGTAAAGGAGCGGCATATCCAAGCATGTCCATATAGCCGCTTTTCAAATAGGAATTCCACATATGCATATTTGCTATTTTTGTCCAGGCTGCATCCTTGTACTGTTCAATGGATTCAGAGGTCATGGAATTATCAGTTACAGGATAAACAAGAATCTGAGCATTGGGCATGTGTTTTTTGTTATCCCTTAACATATGGCATACGCTTGCAGCAAGACAGCCTCCTGCACTGTCGCCATATATAAGGACATTTTTATTATCTATCAGATAAGTGTCTGCATTGTTAATAATATGACTATATGAGTAGTAGCAGTCAAATAAAGGAATCGGGAAAGGGAATTTTGGAGCAAGCCTGTATTCTGGAATAAAAACTCTTAGCTTCATAGTTTTAGCGTAATATGCTGCATTATCTATCATAAGGCTCACTATCGGGCAGACAAAAGCTCCTCCGTGGAAATATATAAGTGCTGGGAGCGTTTCTTTTATGTCCAAAGGTTCAATTAAAATACAAGATATTTTAATATTATCTTCAACAGGTATCTGGATAGTTCTTTTTATAATACCATCCTCAGGTTTAAATGGTTTTATCTGTAAGTTAGATAAGCTGCATCCTGTCTTCATAAATGCACGTATAATAGGATTTTCAAAATTCATATTACCGAAGCTAATAGGTTTTTTTAGTTCTTTGCTATATTCGTATTTAATCATACATAATTCCTTTTTAGAGCTTATTCATATATCCTATCATATCTGGAAACTTGGCACAATTAGGAATGATCTTAATTGAATGTTCAATAATTTTTAGTAAAAAAGCAAAAGCAGGGATATCAAAACCCTGCTTTTTGTACTAATGATTTGGTAATAGTTATTTCTTCTGTTTTCTGAAGCAAAGAAACCAGTCAAGGCAATACATATTCTCGTCTTTTGATTCCATTCTTTCTTTTGCTGTTCCGCAAGAGCCTGCTGTAGGAACTATTACATCATCACCAGGTCTCCAGTCTGCAGGAGTAGCACATTGTTCAGCATCAGCTTTCTGCAATGCTTGTATAATACGTTTGATTTCATCGAAATTTCTTCCCATTGAAAGAGGATAGTAAAGTATTGTACGGACTTTTCCTTTAGGATCAATAACGAATACAGCACGGACTGCTTGTGTATTAGACTGTCCTGGCTGAACCATGCCATAAAGTTTGGAAACTTCCATACGAATATCTTCAATAAGAGGGAATTTGATTTCGATGTTTTTCTTTCCGTTCCACTCAAGTTCCTGGATTCTGCGAAGCCATGCTATATGAGCATAAAGAGAGTCTACAGAAAGTCCTACTAACTCAGTATTGAGTGCTTTGAACTCTTCAATCATTGATCCGAATGTCATGAACTCTGTTGTGCAAACAGGAGTAAAATCTGCTGGATGTGAAAAGAGTATTACCCATTTTCCTTTATAGTCTGCAGGAAAATTAATCTTTCCTTGTGTTGTTACCGCTGTAAAAGCTGGTGCATCATCTCCCAAAAGGGGCATTCTAGTTACATTGTTTTCGTCCATATTTAATTCCTCCTAATATGTTAATTATACTATGTACTAATTATAGATTCAAGTGTGTTTAAAAAATGTGATAAAGTCACTGTTGGCTTCCATAAAAAGTATATAATGTGATTAATAAAATGATTTGGCTTAACAGACAAAGGAGGCACAAAAATGGCAGTATTAAAGATAACGAAAAGCAATTTTGAAAATGAAGTATTAAAATCAGATAAACCGGTTCTTATAGATTTCTGGGCTAGCTGGTGTGGACCTTGCAGGATGGTAGCTCCGACAATAGAAGCAGTTGCTGCTGAAGTTACTGATAAGGTTGTAGGTAAAGTTAATGTTGACGAAGAGCCTGAACTTGCACAGCGTTATGGAATAATGAGCATTCCAACTATGGTTGTTATCAAGAATGGAAATGTAGTAAGAAGAACTGTTGGTGTACAGTCAAAACAAGCCATATTAGACTTACTTGAGGTATAGATTCAAAACCCCTTTTGAATGATATATAAATCCACATAATCCAAAAGATACCACCCGTTCGGGTGGTATCTTCTTTATATAAACAACTAAAAAATATCTATCTTTACATATCAAGTTTAAGATCACCAAGTTTGATAAGACCTTTCTTTCTCATCAGTTCTGAAACCAGCAGGGCAACAGCTGCCGGAAGTATGAACTGAACTCCAATAATTGCCAGCAATGTATACCAAGTAGAGAATCCGTCTGAAATCATCGTTTTAAAAGTCATTATCGGGCCTACAAGTCCCGCTGTCCCCATTCCTGAACCGGTAGAGTCACATGTCATCTTTAACAGCCATGCTGATACAGGTCCAGCTATTGCGCTTCCGATAATCGGCGGTATCCAGATTATGGGTTTTTTAACTATATTAGGCATCTGAAGCATTGAGGTTCCTAGACCTTGAGCTATTAGTCCATTGATTTTATTCTCTCTATAGCTGCTTACTGCAAAACCTATCATCTGAGCGCAGCATCCTGCAACAGCTGCACCTGCTGCAAGGCCTGATAGCTTGAGTATGATACCCAGAGCAGCTGAACTTATTGGTAAAGTAAGTGCGCATCCCATTACTACTGCAACAACAAGTCCGACTATTAATGGCTGCTGTTCAGCTCCCCAATTTATTATTGCTCCGACTGCTCCCATGAATTTTGAAATAGGAGGTCCAATAAGAAGCCCTATTGCTGAACCAGTAGAAATTGTAACTAATGGAGTTACTAATATATCAACTTTTGTTTTACCTGATACAAGATGCCCAATTTCTATTCCTGTCAAAGCTCCTAAAAAAGCTCCTAATGGTTCTCCAGGGCCTAAAAGAAGTAATCCTGCTCCAGGAAAAGCAGCACCAGATAAAATATTTGCAGCAAAAGCTCCTACCATACCAGCGACACCTGCTGATACTGATACTAATATGGATTCCTTAAATTTATATGCCACACCGAAGCCGATTCCTGCACCAGTAAGAGCTTTTGCAACTGATGCTACTTTGTTAATATATTCTCCTGCTGTGCCTCCGATTAAAGAACCTATCTGAGCGATTATTGTCCCTATAATCAGAGTAGCAAATAATCCCAAAGCCATTCCTGAAAGGCCGTCTATAAATACATGGTTAAGGTATTTTTTTACTTTGTTCCAAAATTTGTTTTCCTTTTTACTGGACATGCGCTTCTCCTTTATTGTTTTTCCTATTGAACTACATATATCCTGTTATGTCAAATAAAAAGAGAAAGATTGTTAAATATTTAACAATATATTATTATTTAGCTTTTCATTGAATATACAGCATCATCATGTTAACATTTGATAAAGGGAGGAAGTAATGAAAATAACTACCAGAAAACTTGTAATAACAGCTTTGGGACTGGCATTAGCTCTTGTGTTGCCATTTCTTACAGGACAGATACCACGATTTGGCAGTATGCTTCTGCCGATGCATATACCTGTTCTTCTGATAGGATTTATTTGCGGATGGCCTTATGGGATTGTTCTTGGTTTAATATCCGCTCCATTAAGAAGCCTTATATTCACAATGCCCCCTATGTATCCTGTAGCGCTTGCAATGGCCTTTGAAATGGCTGCATACGGAGCAATAGCAGGTTTTTTATATAAGAAGCTTGCAAAAAAAACAATAAATATATATATTACCTTAATCGCGGCAATGGTTGGTGGAAGGATTGTATGGGCAGTAGCCAGCTATGTGTTATTTGCACTAGCGGGAAACAGTTTCACTTTTGAATTATTTATTGCAGGAGCATTTATAAATGCTGTACCAGGAATCATATTACAGATTGTATTAATACCGGTATTAGTATTAGCTCTTAAGAAAGCTGATATAATTAAAGACTAAATGAGGAACGGAATGAATATAACCCATCTGACACACAGTTCATTTCTAATAGAGACAAAGAAAGCATATATGCTTTTTGACTATTTTGGAAAGGGAAAACTGCCAGATAATATTCATAAAACTATTTATATCTTTTCCAGCCACAGTCACCAGGATCATTTTGATATGAGAATGTTCGAGCTTTATGGAAATAACCCAAAAGCTTTTTTTATTCTGTCATATGATATAAGGAGAAAATATGGAAACAAGATTAAATCAGATTATCCGAGAACGCAGGATAATATAATATATATGATGCCAGATAAGCAGATAGATATTAATGACATGCACATTGAGACAATCGGCTCAACTGATGCTGGAGTAGCATATATTGTTGATTATGATAATAAAGTATTTTTCCATTCAGGTGATCTTCACTTTTGGATATGGAAGGAAGAGAGTGCTGATTACAATGAAAAAATGGAAAAAAGGTATTACAGAGAGATAAAAAAATTAAACAACAGGATAATCGATTATGCTTTCTATCCTGTGGATATACGGCAGGAAGAAGATTATGATAAAGGAATAAAGTACTTTATGGAGCATACAAAAACAACTAAGATTTTTCCAATGCATTACTTTGGGAATTATTCCACAACAGAACTTATATTTCAAAATAAATCTCTAATTGATTATTATGGGAATATAATAAAGATAGAACATGAAAACCAGTTATTTCATTTCGAGGAGGAAATATGAAACACGCATTTGCTCATTTTAATTTCAATGTAAAAGATCTTAATAAATCCATAGCTTTCTATAAAGAAGCATTAGGGCTGGAAGAAGCAAAAAGAAAAGAGACAGAAGGGTTTATTCTAGTATTTATGAAAGAGCGTGAAACAGGTTTCATGCTGGAACTTACCTATCTAAAAGATTTTAATAAACCCTCTTATGATCTTGGAGATAACGAATTCCATTTGGCAATGGTCAGCGATGATTTTGATGCATCATATGCAAAACACAAAGAAATGGGATGCATTTGTTATGAAAATAAAAAAATGGGTTTATATTTTATAAACGATCCGGATGGATATTGGATTGAGATTCTGCCAAAAAAATAAGAGGTGTGAATATGGAATTCGACAGAGATTATGAAAAGCATAATGAAGAAGTAAAGCGTGTATGGGATTCATATAACGCAAAAAAACCCTTAAGGATGCCAGTAATCCTTGGAGTCAATAACAGGGTAATAATGCTTGATAGCAAACTTAACACTAAAGGATATACATTCGAGCAGTACTTTCACGACCCGCTGATAATGACGGAAGTATGTTGTGATTGTGAGTATCAGATGCGCCACAATATTTATGCTGATCACGAAATGGGTATGCCCAAAGAAGGGTGGACTATTTCAGTAGACAAGCAGAATCTTTATGAATGCGGCTGGTTCGGAGCTAAAATCGTTTATGCAAAAAACAATGTTCCTTTTACAGAACCGTTCCTCGATGAGGACAACAAACATGAATTTCTTAACAAACCTTTCCCTAAGTTATTTGGGAATTTTGAAGAGCTGTCATTTGCTACATATAATGAGATGCTAAAGCTTCAAAAAGAAGGGTATGAGTATAAAGGGAAACCAATTAAAAAAGTTGTTTATGGTTCTATGGGTACAGACGGACCGATGACTTTAGGATGTATGATTAGAGGTACGGAAAATTTTTGTGCGGATTTGATTGAAGATCCTGTATATGCTGATGAACTTATGGATTATCTTGTGGAAGCTGCTGCATTTCGTATAAGAGGATTACGAAAACACTTCGGTCTGAAGGAAGTAAATGACGGTTATGGCTTTGGTGACGACTCGATCGCGCTTCTTTCTTGTGATATGTATAAAGAAATGATATTTCCTCATCATAAAAAGCTTTTTACTCTATTACTGGAGGATTTCGATACCAGCATAAATTCAATACATTTATGCGGTGATGCCCAAAGGCATTTTAAATTTATAAAAGACAACTTAAGAGTGTATTCATTTGATACTGGTTATCCGATTAATTTTAAAAAACTGGTTACTGAGCTTGGAAGTGATATAATACGATTAAATGGCGGTGTAAGGGTAGATGATCTTTTACAGAAAAAACCTGAGGAAATTGCAAAGGAAACAAAGAGGATAATGGATGAAGTAATGCCTTATACAGACAGATTTGTCATGAGAGAGGCAAACAACCTCTCTCCGTGTACACCTTTTGAAAACATATATGCTATGTATCAGACAGTAAGGGAGTATGGGTGGTATTAAAAATGAATATGCAATTCGACAAAGATTATGAGAAGCACAATGAAGAATCAAAAAAGGTATGGGAATCATACGAAAAAGGCAAGCCTATAAGGATGCCCTGCATGGTGTACGGGAATAACAGGATTATTCTGCTTGACAAGAAACTTAATACAAACGGATATACTTTCGAGCAGTATTTTAATGATGCAAAGATGATGACTGATGTATATTGCCAGTTCGAAGATATGATGAGACATGATATATATGCAGATCATGAAATGGGAATGCCAAAGGACGGATGGTCTGTTTATGTTGACAGGCAGAACCTGCATGAAGTTGGCTGGCTAGGAGCCAAGGTGCAGTATGCTACGAATAATGTGCCTTTCTGTGAACCTTTCCTGATAGGGGATGATAAAAACATTCTGTTTAATAAACCATTTCCAGGAATTTTTGACAATTTTGAGGGAAGATCATTAAGACTGTATAACGAGATGCTTGAGCTTCAAAAGAGCGGTTATACATACAAAGGGTTGCCAATTAAAAAGGTCGGTTTCAGCGGGATAGGCACAGATGGACCAATGACTTTGGCCTGCATGATAAGAGGTACTGAAAACTTCTGTATGGATATTATTGAGGATCCT